>CBDUUY010000067.1:0-10230 GCA_965370535.1 uncultured bacterium | reverse complement strand
GTCTATCGCCCCGCCCCCTCCTGTGTGGGGGGGGCGATTGGGTGGGGGGGGGGGGGGTGGGGGGGGGGGGGGGGGGGGGGGGGGCCCCCCCCCCCGCCGCGACCGGGCACTGTCACTCAGATACCGGTGGGGTCCCGGAACGAACTGCGTCTGGCGGAGGGGTGTTTCGGGGGACCCTGTCGCAAAGGGCCGGAGGCCCCTAGCGTCCGCCGGTGTTTCGTTGGATCGTGGAGGGGCCGTTGCAGGCGCAGCGGCCCCTCTCGACACGGAGGCCCCAGATGAATGACAAGACGGCGGACCTGGCCGGTCCCGGCATCAGCACCTATGAGGAGGTCGCCAAGGTGCTGCCGGTCGGCTACGAATCGGCACTGACTCCCATGGAGACGATGGAGGCACTCTTCGCCTCGAAGGCGTACATCGAAGAGGGTCTGTGCCGCGAACTGGGGCTCAGGATGGTGCAGGTCCCCCTGATCGTCACCAGGGAGAGCGGTGTCAACGACATGCTCGATCGTGACGGGTCACGGACTCCCGTCGAGTTCCCCGCCGGGCTCGGCATCGAACCCCGCCTCAACGCTCAGGTGGTCCAGGCAGCCACCAAGTGGAAGCGCCCCGCTCTGCAGCAGTTCGGGTGTGCTCCCGGCGAGGGCATCTGCACCGACATGAAGGCCATCCGCAAGGACTACTTCCTCGACCACGATCACTCTTCCTATGTCGATCAGTGGGACTGGGAGAGGGTCATCACTGCAGAGGACCGCAACCTCGGCTTCCTGCGCGATGTCGTGGAGAAGATCTGGAAGGTGCTCGTCGGGGCCGGGCACCTGGTGGAGGAGATGTTCCCGCAGTTGGCCGGCGGTTATCCGCCCGTACCGGAGAAACTCACCTTCCTGCACGCCGAGGAGATCCTCGAGGCCTATCCGGACCTACCTCGCAAGCAGCGGGAGACTGCGATTCTCCAGGACTACCCGGCCGTGTTCATCATCGGCATCGGATACCCGTTGGACGACGGTTACCCGCACGAGAATCGCGCAGCCGACTACGACGATTGGATCACGCCGGTGGCGATGCCCGACGGGCGGCCCGCCCGCGGCCTCAACGGCGACATCCTGGTGTGGAACCCGATCACCAAGCGGCGCCACGAACTGACATCGATGGGTATCAGGGTCACCAAGGAGACCCTGGTGCAGCAGATGGAGATGGCAGGGCTCGAAGAGAACCTGGCTCTCCCGTACCACCAGGCGATCCTCAACGACCAGATCCCGCTCAGCATCGGCGGTGGCATCGGCCAGTCGCGCACCTGGATGTACCTGCTGCGCAAGGCTCACCTGGGTGAGGTCAGCGTCACCATCTGGCCGGACGAGCTCAAGGAGATCTGCGCGGAGCGCAACATCTTCGTGCTCGAGTAGACAGCGCAGAACGCCCGGCCGACTACCTGCAGCGCAGATGGGAGAACGCCGCCGGCGCTGCCGGGTGATCGGCTGGCGGGTTATGGTCCCGGCGCGATGCGTGCCTACCTCAGTCATGAGCACCCGATCCGCCTGGCCCACCGGGGCAGTCGGGTGTTGTGGCCCCAGAACACCATGCCGGCCTTCCAAGGGCCGATCGATCTGGGCTACCGCTACCTGGAGACCGACCTCCATGTGACTGCGGACGGCAAGGTCGTCGTGTTCCACGACGACCACCTCGACGACCTCACCGATGGCACCGGCAAGGTGTGGGACGGCGAGTGGGCTCACCTGGCGACTCTCGACGCCGCCTTCTGGTTCGACCGGGAGCACGACTATCCGCTGCGGGGCACCGGTATCGGGATCCCGTTGTTCTCCGAAGTGGTCGCCGCCTTCCCGGATGCTCTGTGGAATCTCGATCTCAAGCAGCGCGGCATCGAGCAGACGGTGGCCGACGAGGTGGCCCGGTTGCATCTGGAGGAGAGGGTCCTGATCGGGTCGTTCCACGATTCCCGCATCAAGCGGTTCCGGCGGGTCACCGGGGGAAGGGTGGCCACTTCGGCCGGACGGCGAGAGACCGCCAGGGCCCTGGCAGCCGCCACGGTCGGCAGAGTCCCCGGCGGTCCCGCCGACGCCTTCCAGGTCCCCGAAGGGGTGGGACCGTTGAAGGTCGCCGGGCGGCGGTTTGTGGATGCGGCCCATCGGGCGGGCAAGCAGGTGCACGTGTGGACCGTCAACGACCCTGCGGCCATGAATCGCCTCCTGGACCTGGGGGTGGACGGGATCGTGACCGATAGGCCCGACCTGCTGAACGAAGTGCTGAAGGAGCGCGAAACCGCATGAGTGACTCACCCCTGGGCCGGGTAGTGAGAATCCAGATCCAGCGCTCCATCCTCAAGCACAAGGGCGTCGGGTACAACCCTTCGCCGCTGCTGGAGGTGGAGGAGGCGGCGGTCGGGCCGCAGGGCATCACCGGCCTGCACCAAGGCGGCCACGTGATGGATGCGAATCATGCCGCTTTTCCCTCGGGGAGGGGCGGGGGCAGGCGCACGCTGTCGATCGGGTTCACGGGGCACTACCGGCGCATGGCTGCTCGATTCGGCGACGTGCCTGTGGGAATCGGCGGGGAGAACTTCGTCGTGGAACACGAAGGGCGGCTGTTCGCAGGAGACCTGGCGGGGACGCTGGTGATCCTGGGGAGCGGCGGTGAGATCGCCGTGACCGGCGCCAGGGTGGCCGCCCCCTGCCGGGAGTTCACGTCATTCCTGCTGGGCCGCGACGGTGTGGCAGATCGTGATGGGATTGCCGACGAGTTGGCGTTCCTCGGCGAGGGCATGAGGGGATTCATCGTGGACGGCAGTGCTCTGCAGTGGCCGTTGCCCGTGCGCCTGGGCGATCTGATGGTGCTGCGGGGCTGAAGAGGCCCCGCGTTTCTTGCGGTGGCCGTAACCTGGAGTCAGTCGACCAGGAGCCGCGGTGCGCACCTTCTCCCGATCCCTCGTCCTGTTGATCGCCTTCGCCATCGTGGTGGCTGCCTGTGGCGACGACGGCTCGGTCCTGCTCGGTGACCCGGAGATCACCTCTGCACCTACGACCGCGGCGTCTGAGACCACCACTCCGGCGCCGGAGACGACTGTGGCACCGCCGCCGGCGACGGAGGCACCACCTGAGACCACAGAAGCCCCTCCCGAGACCACAGAGGCGCCCCCTGAGACGGCCCCGCCCCCGCCGCCTCCGGCCATCCCGGTGGTGACCCCGCTGCCCAGCACCGAGAGCTACGACGAGCCACCGTTGGAGATCGACGTGACCCTGCCGGTGGTCTCTGGGGTTCCCGCCCCCGCTGCGGCGGCGATCAACACCGCAATAGGCGATGCGGTGCTGGGGCACCCCACCGCCTTCCGGGATGAGATCCTCGGAGGGGAACCCCCGCCGGACGACATGAGCACCGCCTCGGAGATGGTCCTCGGCTACACCGCCACGGCGGTCACCGCCGATGTGCTCAGCATTCGATACAACCTGTATCTCTACTACCAGGGGGCCGCCCACGGCATGAGCGGGATCTTCACCACGACGTTCGATCCGCAGACGGGCGCGCTGCTCGATCTTGCCGACGTGCTGGTTCCGGGGACCGCTCCGGCGGTGGCGGCATTGGTGGAGCAGCATCTGATCAACGACCTCTACGGCGGCAATGTGGCAGATGCGTCCGCGTGGCTGCCGCCGATCGATCCGCCGTTGCTCGACGCCTGGGTGGTGTCGGCCGACGGCCTGGAGTTCTCGTTCGATCAGTACGAGGTGGGCTTCGGGGCGATGGGATCTCCCACCGTGCTCGTCCCCTGGTCCGAACTGGGCGCCGTCATCCACCCGGACGGCCCGGCAGCCGGGTTGGCTTTCGGGTAGTGCCCTACCCGACGGCCAGCAGACCTTCTGCGAAGGCGGCGGCGACCGACTCGCTGAGCCCCACCAGGCGTATCAGGTGGAGGGCATTCGGATGCTCCCCGGCCCACGCCGCCGCCTCCGAGGCGATCACCGCGGTGGCCTCTCCCTTCGGGTAGCCGAAGATGCCCGCCGAGATCGCAGGCAGGGCGACGCTCCGGTATCCCAGTCCTGCGGTGGCGGCCAGAGCGGCGCCGACGGCAGTTCGCAGCAGGCCCTCGTTGTTCCTGTTCTCCCGGTAGACCGGCCCTGCTACATGGATGACGGCCCGGCAGGGGAGCATCCCCGGCCCGGTGACGGCGGCGGTCCCGGGGGTCAGTGGCCCGTGCTCCAGCACCCACGTATCGGATTCCTCCTGGATGACGTAGCCGCCCGCCCGGACGATGGCGGCGGCGAGGCCACCCCCGTGGGCGAGGCGTTCGTTGGCGGCGTTGACGATGGCATCGACCTGCAGGGTGATGAGGTCCCCCTGTTCGGCCCTGATGACGGTGGTCCCGATTTTGATCTCCATGAGCTCAAAGGTAGCGGAGGGCAGCGGTGTCACTCAGCAGACGCTCAGGCGCTGAGGCCGGTGGGGCAGGTGACGCCGGTGCCCCCGATGCCGCAGTAGCCCATCGGGTTCTTCGCCAGGTATTGCTGGTGGTCGTCTTCGGCGTAGAAGAACTCGCCGGCATCGGCGATCTCGGTGGTGATCTGCCCGTGGCCCGCTGCGGTGAGGCTCGCCTGGTATGCGTCCCTGGACCGCTCGGCGGCCCCGAACTGCTCCGGGGTGGTGGGGTAGATGGCCGAGCGGTACTGGGTGCCGATGTCGTTGCCCTGCCGCATGCCCTGGGTGGGATCGTGGCCCTCCCAGAACGCCTTCAGCAGGGTTTCGTACGAGACGACGGCGGGGTCGTAGACGACCAGCACCGCTTCGGTGTGGCCGGTACGCCCGGTGCAGGTCTCCTCGTAGGTCGGGTTGGGGGTGAACCCGCCTGCGTACCCGACGGCAGTGGAGAACACGCCCGGGGTTTCCCAGAAGATCCGCTCGGCTCCCCAGAAGCACCCCATGCCGAAGACGGCGGTGACGATCTCGGCCGGGAACGGCGGCGTGATGGTGCTGCCGTTGACCCAATGGGTGCCTGCGACCTCCATCAGGTTGGGGCGTCCCGCCATGGCGAGATCCGCGGGGATCATCTCTCGCTTCTTGCCGGTGCCGAACGCCATTTCTTCGCCTCCTCCCCTGTGCAACGGCCGGGGACTGCCCGGCGTTCCCGGGATGATGGCACGGGGGTGCGGGTACCGATGTGCCGAAGCCGGGACCGGCCCGGTTGGTGCTCGTCACGACTCGGGGGGACCGGGTGGGGTGGTCAGCAACCTGTCGCATTGCGGAGGGCGCGGCAGGCCTGAGCCAGACGCGGCACCCCCAATGAGGTGATCTTGCGGTGGAATGATTCCCGGGGCAACGTGTGCAGGTTGTCGAAGTTGGCGACACATCTGGTGGGGACGCCGTCGGACTCGGGCGTCAACGGCAATTCTGAGACAACCCCCCGTTCCGTTCGGGTGAGGGCGGCCACGACGACGGAACCGATGCTCCCCGCCACCGGGTCGCGGGTGAGAATCAGCACCGGACGGTCTCCCCCCGGTGTCGCTGCGAACCAGATGTCACCGCGTTGCATCGGCCCAATCCGACCAGTCCTCTGCAGGTCCCCAATCGGCGGTGTCGCCCAGCGAGCGTTCGTTTGCAGTCAATGGAGTCTGTGTCCAGGCATCGATGTCGGACTCAGCGGCCAGCAAGACCAGATGGCGGCGTACCGCTTCGCGAAGCAACTCGGATCGGTCCACGCCGAGATGCTCCGACCAGGCCTGCACATCGGCAGCATCCTGTTCTCTCATCCTGAAACTCAGCATTGTCATACGCACAAGATGTCATGTATGACGGCGTGTGTCAACTCGTTCGCTCCCCTCGAACCCGTAGCTGCCGGCGCCTCGCTGGTCCCGATGCCGGCCTTGCAAGGCCCCGTGAGCAGGCATGGTCACCGTGTATGCAGTGGTGTATGCTCAGTTGCATGCAGAGCACCAGCGTGCGGATCGACCGGTCCACTCACGAAGAACTCAAACGGCTGGCCGGGGAACTCGGGACGACCGTCGGCGAGACGGTTGCCCTCGCGGTGCTGAGACTCCGCCAGGATCAGATCGGCGCCGAGTTGGCTCAAGCCCTCACCCGTGACGAGATCGAGTGGCTCGATGCTGAACTCGGGTGACATCGTCGACCTCGATCTCGGCATGCCATCGGGTCGCGAGGCAGGAATGCGCCGCCCCGCTGTGGTCGTCACCTCCCAACGTGTGCTCGACGCCGTACCAAGTGTCGTCCAGGTCGTTCCGTTGACATCGGTGCTCCGGGGCTTTGGTTCTGAGGTCTCGATCGAACCGAACGAAGGATCGGACCTCGGGGGGCCGTCGGTGGCCCAGTGCCAGCATGTGCGATCCGTATCGGTAGCGCGTATCGATCAGGTGCGGGGCAATGTGGGCACGGTGGCGCTGGCTCAGATCCGGGGAGTGCTCGGGGTGATCCTCGACATCCCGGCGTAGGCCGTCACCGCCGCTTGCGTCGTGTCAGCAGCCACACCGCCACGGCCCCCATGCCGGCCAGGACGGTGGCACTGGAGATCAGCGGAACCGGCCTGGCCAACCGCGAGGTGAGCCCCACCTGGCGGCTGAACGTGAGGATCGGCCACCCGGATTCCTCTGCGGCCTCCCGCAGTTCCTTGTCGGGATTGACCGCCACCGGGTGGCCGACCGCTCGCAGCATCGGCAGGTCGGTGGCGCTGTCGCTGTAGGCGTATGACTCTGTCAGGTCGATGTCGAGTTCTTCGGCAACCTCTCGGATCGCATCCGCCTTGGCCTCGGCGTAGGCGTACATCTCGACCTCGCCGGTATACCTGCCGCGCTCGTCCACCTTCGCCCTGGTGGCGATCACGTCATCGACCCCTATGTAGTGGGCCAGGGGGCGGACCACTTCTTCGGGACTGGCCGACACGATGTAGACCTTGCGGTCCTCCCGCAGGTGTTCGTCGATCAGGAACAACGCCTCGGCGTACACCAGGGGGGCGACGACGTCGTCGAGGGTCTCCTCGACTATCCGCTCGATCTCGGCGCGATCCCATCCCTTGGTGAGGGTCATCAGCATCTCGCGGGTCTTCTCCAACTGATCGTGGTCCGCGCCGAACAGCACGTAGAAGACCTGGCTCATCGCAACCCGCATCAGGGTGCGCCGTCCCAACAGACCGGCCTTGTGGAGTTTCCCGGTGAATGCCAGCGTGGACGATTTGGCGATGATCGTCTTGTCCAGATCGAAGAACGCTGCCTGTGTCATGCGCGGGATTGTAGGAAGCGGCCCGTTCCAGACGTGGGAACCGTCTCTAGCATGGAGATGCCCCCAGTTCGGTCACGAGGATCCCGATGACAGCCATTGACCGCGTCGCTCGCCGAACCGGCCTGGTGCTCGCGTCACGACACCGCTTGGGCCTGATCCTCGGGGCGATTGCCTTCGCCATCCCGTGGATCTTCCACTTCGACGGCCTCTCCGAAGCCGGCCACCGGGCGCTTGCAGTGTTCCTGCTCGCGATCGTGCTGTGGGTCACCGAGGCCATCCCGTTGTTCGCCACGGCTGCCGGGATCATCTTCCTCCAGATCCTGCTGATCTCGGACGAGGCGCTGTGGGCCTTGCCCGATGCCTTCACCGCCCCTTCGTATGCGGAGTTCTACGCCGTGCTCGCTCACCCGGTGCTGATGCTGTTCCTGGGTGGGTTCTTCCTCGCCAACGGGGCGGCCCGGTTCCGACTCGACCGCAACATGGCGCGGGTGCTGCTGCGCCCGTTCGGGGATTCGCCTCGCATGATCCTTCTGGGGTTGATGGTGATCACCGCCGGGTTCTCGATGTTCATGAGCAACACGGCCACCACGGCCACGCTGATGGCGGTGGTTCTGCCGGTGATCGCCACGCTGGACCCCGACGATCGGCTGCGGGTGTCGCTCGCCCTGTCGATCCCGATCGCGGCCAACATCGGCGGCATCGGCACCCCGGTGGGCACACCGCCGAATGCGATTGCCCTCGGCGGCCTGAGCGATGCCGGGTTCGACGTCAGCTTCCTCGATTGGATGGCTATGGCGGTGCCGATGGTGGTGGTGTTGCTGGCGTTCGCCTGGCTGCTGCTGGTTTGGCTCTTCCCCGCCAAGGGCAAGACACTCCGGCTGCAAATCGACGCCGAATTCGATCACTCCCGGGATGCCCGGATCTTCTATCTCACCTTTGCCATGACGGTGGCGCTGTGGCTCACCGAACCGCTGCACGGGGTCAGGGCGACGATCGTCGGGTTTTTCCCCGTGGTGGTCCTACTGGCAACCAGGGTGTTCCGATCGAGGGATCTCCAGGCCATTCAGTGGCACATCCTGTGGTTGGTGGCGGGCGGCCTGGCTCTGGGGATCGGAGTGACGTCGTCGGGTCTCGACTTGTGGCTGATCGACCTGATCGATTGGGGTGGCATGCCCGGATGGTTGGTGGTGGCGGTGCTGGCTCTGGTGGCGCTTGCGATGAGCACCGTGATCTCCAACAGCGCGGCAGCCAACGTGCTCGTGCCCATCGGCCTGACCCTGGCTGTGTCCGACGCGGTCACCCTCGATCCGATCCGGGTGGGGTTCTTCATCGCCATCGGGGCGTCGCTCGCAATGGCCCTCCCGATCTCCACCCCGCCGAATGCGATCGCCTACTCGACCGGGGCGGCGAAGACCTCAGACATGGTGAGGGCCGGCCTCATCGTGGGTGTCGTGGGCCTAGCGCTCTTTGTGGGTGTGGCGCCGGTGCTCTGGAACCTGATGGGGGTGGGGTGATGGAGGAGAGCCTGTCGTTCTTCATCGACGCCGAGATCCCCGACGAGGAGGTCGTGCGGCGGATGATCGACGAAATCGATCGAACGTTGGGGGCACCCGATCGGCAGGTCATCCCGGCGGGCTCCAGGCTGCTCGACCACGGCCAGAAGGTGGAGCAGATCTGGATCGTGCTGGACGGCCGGGTGCGGTTGAGCCGGACGGTCGACGGCCGCGAGTTGGTGTTCCACTACCGCACCTCCGGCCGGGTGGTCGGGTTGCTCGCCCTGGCTCGCAACCAACCCGCCTACTTCGATTCGACGGCGGTGACCGATCTCACCGTCATCACGCTGACGCTGGAGGACCTCGATCGGGCGTTGAGCTCCAATCCGACCCTGGCCGTTCACTTCGTGACGGTGCTGCTGAGGTCGCTGGCCCGGCGCAATCTGCGATCGGTGGAACTGCGGGTGGAGGTGGATCGCCTCAACCGGGATCTCGCCGCAGACCGGGATCGGCTCGCTGGGGCCCTCGGTGAATTGGAGGAGATCCAGACCCGGCTGGTGGAACAGGACCGCATGGCCACGCTGGGCCAGTTGGCGGCGGGGGTTGGGCACGAACTGAACAACCCGATCGCCGCCATCGGTCGAGCCGCCGACTTCCTTTCCGAGGATCTGGCGGCATTGCCGGCGGCGGCGGTCGACGATCAACTGATGAGCCGCTTCCTCAACGCGGCGTTGGATCGGCCTCCGGTGTCGACCCGTGTCGAACGCGAGCAGCGCAAGGCTCTCGTCGCCGAACTGGCCGATGAGAAACTTGCGCGCCGTTTGGTGGCCGTGGGGATCACCGACATCGAGTCGTTCGAGGAGACCCTCGGGGGCCTCGACGACGCGGACCTGGAGGCGAGACTGGCCGAGGTGGAGCGGTACCACGGGCTGGGGACGTCGTTGCGGAACATTCGTTCGGCCGTTGGGAGGGTCGGTGATCTGGTCGGCAGCCTCCGCTCCTACGCCCGCGCCGGGAAGGAGCTGACCCCCGGCATCGATGTGCGCGACGGCATGGAGGAGACCCTGCTGCTGCTGGGCCATGAACTGCGCGGCATCGAGGTGATCCGTGAGTACGGCGAGGTGCCTCCGGTCACCGGCTTCATCGGGCAGATCAACCAGGTGTGGACCAACCTGATCCACAACGCCGTCAGGGCCATGGGCGACACCGGCACCCTGACGGTCCGCACGGCCCCTTCCGAAGACCCGGGTGTGCGGGTGCAGATCATCGACACAGGGCCGGGCATCGCTCCCGAGATCCAGGACGAGATTTTCGACATGCACTTCACCACGCACAACGGACGGGTCGACTTCGGGCTCGGGCTCGGGCTGCGCCTGTGCAAGGACATCGTGACTCGCCACGGGGGGTCGATCGATGTGGATTCGAGCCCCGGCCGAACCTGCTTCACCGTTACCCTGCCGGTGCAGCCGCCGGAGGGCCTGGAGGCGTCATGAGCGAAATTGCCATC
>CBDUUY010000066.1:0-10305 GCA_965370535.1 uncultured bacterium | reverse complement strand
AGAATCCGCGACCCAGCGCAGCACATCCAGCGGTATCGAGATCGCAGCGTCGTATGACTCTGCAGATCTCGACGGCTGGCATGCAGACGTGCAACTCGGCGAAGCAGGCTCCTTTCCCTTCACGCGTGGCCCCCATCCGTCCATGTATCGCGGTCGATTGTGGACCATGCGCCAATATGCGGGTTTCGGCAGCGCCGATGCCACCAATGAGCGGTTTCGGGCGCTACTGAACGCCGGCCAGACCGGGTTGTCGGTCGCTTTCGACCTGCCGACCCAGATGGGGATCGACTCCGACGACCCCCGTGCCGCCGGCGAAGTGGGGAAGGTAGGGGTTGCCGTCGACACGGTTGCCGATGTAGACCGCCTCTTTGCCGGGATTCCATTGGGCGAGGTGTCTACCTCGATGACCATCAACGCGACCGCAGCGGCCCTTCTGCTGATGTACCAGATCGTTGCCGAGAGCCGCGGAGTCGATGGGGCCGCCATCAGGGGAACGGTTCAGAACGACATCCTGAAGGAGTACGCAGCCAGGGGCACCTACATCTACCCGCCTCGACCTTCCATGCGATTGGTCACAGATCTTTTCGGGTACTGCGCCGCCGAGTTGCCATCGTGGAACACCATCTCGATCAGCGGGTACCACATCCGGGAAGCGGGGTCTACGGCCGCGGAGGAGATCGCTCTCACAATCGCCAACGGTCTTGCATATGTGGAGGCGGCGACCGGGGCGGGGCTCGACATCGACGAGTTCTCACCTCGCCTCTCCTTCTTCTGGAACAGTCATCGGAATCTGTTCGAGGAGGTGGCCAAGTTCCGGGCGGCCCGGCGCATCTGGGCGCGGCTGATGAGGGACCGGATGGGCGCCAAATCACCGAACTCGTGGAAGATGCGGTTCCACACCCAGACGGCCGGCAGCAGCCTGACCGCCCAGCAACCCGAGAACAACATCGTCCGCACCACCCTCCAGGCACTGGCCGCCGTGCTGGGGGGCACCCAGTCCCTTCATACCAATGCCTTCGATGAGGCGCTGGCCCTGCCGACCGAGCACTCGGCGATGATCGCCCTGCGCACCCAGCAGATCCTCGCCTACGAGGCAGGACTGGCCGACACCGTGGATCCGCTGGCCGGTTCCTACTTCGTCGAGTCGCTGACCGATGCTCTCGAGGAGGCCGCCGGGAGGGTGTTGGCCGAGATCGATGCCGTCGGAGGGGCAGTCGAGGCGGTGGAACAGGGCGTTGTGCAGCGCATGATCGAGGACTCCGCCTACCGGGAGGCGCAGCGTCAGGAATCCGGTGAGTCGGTGGTGGTGGGGGTCAACCGGTTCGTCGCAGATGATGGCGAGGACATCCCGACCCTGGAACTGGATCCCGGCCTCGAACCCAGCCAGGTTGGTCTTCTGGCCGAGGTGAAGGCGGCGCGGGACACCCCACTGGTGGAGGCGGCCCTGGCCGAGGTACGCCGGGTCGCCACCGACGGCGGAAATCTGCTGTACCCCATGAAGACCGCGCTGCAGCGGCGGGCCACCCTGGGCGAGGTGTCGGGTGTGCTCTCACAGGTCTTTGGCATTCACCGTCCGGCGGGCTGAGGGGAGGCCGGGTGGCGATCGTCTTTGCCGTTCTTGCCGCCGCGACGTTCGGTGCCGCCGATTTTGTCGGAGGTCTCGCCTCGCGGCGCGTCGCTGCGGTGACCGTGGTCGTCACCTCTCATCTGGTGGGCCTGTTGGTGGTGCTGGTGGTGGCGCCCCTGTGGGGTTCCAGTGGGGCAGGTGCCTCCGACCTGGTGTGGGGAGCCGCGGCCGGCGTCGCAGGAGCCGCCGGCCTCGTCATCCTCTACCACGCACTGGCGACGACACGGTTCTCGGTGGCGGGGCCCGCTGCGGCACTGGCGGGAGCGGTCGTGCCGGTGATATTCGGGTTGCTGATAGGGGAGCGACCCGAGATGCTCGCCTGGGTGGGTGTGACTCTGGCTCTTCCGGCGGTTCTGCTGATCAGCGTCGGCGGCGGTGGTGGTGATTCCTCACTCGCTGAGACCAATCGGCGTGCGTTGCTGCTCGGCAGCCTGGCGGGTCTCCTGTTTGCCTTCTTCGGGGTGTTCATCTCCCGCACCGCCGATACCTCGGGCCTGTGGCCTCTGGTGGGGGCCCGCCTGGCGTCGATCCCGTTGATGGTGGTCGTGGCCATCGGACTGGGCCGTCCGGTGCTGGCTTCCGGCAGGATGCTGGCGGTGGCGACGGCTGTGGGGGCCATGGACATGGCGGCCAATATCTTCTTGTTGGCGGCCCTCCACGAACCGGGCCTCGTGTCGCTGGTGATCCTGATCTCGTCGCTCTACCCGGGCTTCACTGTGATCCTGGCCAGGCTGGTCATCGACGAGTGCATCACCCGCACCCAGTTGAGCGGCCTGCTGATGGCCGGTCTGGGTGTCGGCATGATTGCGGTGGCCTGAGGCCGGGGCGCGATCTATAGGATGTGGGCGGGCCGACCGGAATCGGGATGAACAGGGGCGTCGGCATGAACGGATATGCGGGCAAGATTCTGCACGTCGACCTGACCACCCGGCATCTCGAGGTGGAGGGGCCATCCGAGGACTTCTACCGCACCTACGTCGGCGGGAGCGCCCTCGGCCTCTACTACCTCTTCAAACACACGCCGGCGGGAGCGGATCCCCTGGGCCCTGAGAACACGCTGACCTTTGCGTTGGCCGGCATCACCGGGGCCCCGATCGCCGGGCAGAGCCGCTGCACCGCGGTGGCCAAGTCCCCGATCACCGGGGGAGCGGGCGACGGCCAGGCCGGCGGCTTCTGGCCCGCCGAGCTCAAGTTCGCCGGGTTCGACGCCATCGTCATCCGTGGCACATCCGCCGAACCGGTCTACCTGTGGATTCATGAGGGTGAAGCGGAACTGCGGCCCGCCGGCCACCTGTGGGGCATGGGGACCCGTGAGGTCGATGCGCTGCTGAAGGAGGAGTTGGAGGACCACCGCATCCAGATCGCCCAGGTAGGCCCGGCCGGGGAGAAGCTGGTGCGATTCGCCGCCATCATGAACATGGCGACCCGGGCCCACGGCCGTACCGGCCTGGGTGCAGTGATGGGCAGCAAGCTGCTCAAGGCGATCGTGGTCCGGGGTGGGAAGAAGAAGATTTCGATGGCGGATCCCGAAGGACTGCGAACCGTCATGCAGGCCTCCCGTATCGGTCTCCAGGAAGACCCGGATGTCCAGGGATTGGCCCAGTACGGCACTCTCGACGTCCTCGAGAGCCAGGAGGCCGTCGGCGGCCTCCCGACCCGCAACTACTCCTCCGGATCGATGGGCACCGAGCGGGCTGCCGGTATCGGCGGGACGGCGCTCTTCGACAATCTGCTGCGCGGGTCCGGCGAGGGCACTCAGATCAAGACCGGCCGAGAGACCTGCTACTCGTGTGCGGTCCGGTGCAAGCGGGTGGTCGAGTCCGAGTGGCAGGGTCGGGCCATCGATCCTCTGTCCGGAGGCCCCGAATACGAGACCGCCGCGGTATTCGGGCCCTACTGCGACATCGACGACCTGGCTGCCATCTCCCTCGCCCACCAGATGTGCAATCAGGCCGGCGCCGACACGATCGCAGCTGGTGCGACCATGGCCTTCGCCATCGAGTGCTTCGAGCGAGGCCTCATCACCGAGGAGGACACGGGCGGCATCCGGTTGGCGTGGGGGGATGCCGGGGCGATGCTCGACATGCTCGCCAAGACCCTCGCCCGGGAGGGCTTCGGCGACGTGCTCGCCGAAGGGTCGGCCCGGGCAGCCGCTCGCATCGGCGGAGGTGCCGAAGCGTTGTCGATGACGGTGAAAGGGGCGGAATTGCCGGCCCACATGCCGCAGGTGAAGCGGTCACTCGCCCTGGTCTATGCGGTCAATCCCTTTGGTGCAGACCATCAGTCGAGCGAGCACGACCCCTCGTACGAGCCCGAACTCATCGAGGTCTTGCCCGACAAATACGGGGCTCGCATGGCCGCCCTCGGCCTCACCGAACCACAGGAGCCGGACGTCCTGAACCCCGAGAAGGTGCGGTTCGCTCTCCGGACCCAGTATGCCTACTCGGCCCTCGACACCGAGGACGTATGCCAGTTCGTGTACGGCCCCGGGTGGGCCCTGATGGGTATGGAAGAACTGGCCGGGGTGGTGACGGCGGTTACCGGGTGGAAGACCTCCGTGGACGATCTGCTCGAGATCGGAGCCAGGCGGCTCAACATGTTGCGGGCCTTCAACGCCAGGGAAGGCATCACCCGGGAGAGCGACACCCTGCCCCGGCGACTCTTCGATGAACCGTTGGTCGGCGGGATGAGCGATGGGGTTGCGGTGGACGAGGCCGAGTTCAACGAGGCCCTCGACGAGTATTATCGCCAGGCCGGATGGGATCCCGGGACCGGTAACCCCACCCGGGAGACCCTGGAGGGCCTGGACCTGGCGTGGATAGCCGAGGAGATCGGGTTGTGATGAGGGGCCGGTTGGTGTTGGTCGGGCTCGTACTGCTGATCGCGGCGTGCTCGTCTGGCGGCGACTCGGAGGCCGACGACGGCGATCAGCAGATCATCCTCACCGTCTATGTTGCCGACGAGGCGGTCGCGGTGTGGACTCTCGATGCGCTCCGGGCCGAGGTCGAGTTCGTCACGCTGGTCATCGACGGTGACGAGCAGTCGGGACCCAGGTTGCTGGACGTGCTCGCTGCTTCGGGGATCACCGATTGGGAGACCGCCGAGGTGCTCGGCAAAGGGGAGGGCCGGTCGTTCGACATCGGGATCGAGGTCCGTGCGGACGATGTGGATGAGGGATGGGTCCTGGATGTGACCAAACGTGGCACCCTCAAGTTGGCTGCCGCCGACCTGCCCCGCGAGCAATGGGTGCGTGACGCCGGTGAGATCAGAGTTCCCTGACCGCGTCGTCGTGGGCATCGACGACACCGATATGCCGGGCACGCCCGGCACCGGGCACCTCGCCCGCCTGTTGGCCGTCGGCTTGGACGAGGCCGGCATTGGGCGTTGCCGGGGTGTCACCCGTCACCAGCTCTATGAGGGCCCCGGGGTTCCGAAGACCTCGCACAACTCGGCGGCCGCCATCGTGATGGAGGAGGCGGACGCCGGCCGGGTCGAGGAGGTCGTGACCGGGTTCCTGGTGGAGCACGCAGCGGACGGCTCCGACCCCGGTGCTGCGGTATTCGATGCAGTTCCTCCGCCCGCTGTTCTGGCCTTCGCTAGACGAGCTCAGCGTGAGTTGGTGAAGCGAAAGGAGGCCGAGGACCTGGCGGCTCGGGCCGGACTGATCCTGCGCGGATTGGGAGGGACCCGTGACGGCGTGATCGGGGCGCTGGCGGCTGCGGCGTTGCGCACCGACGGCAACGATGGACGGTTCGTGGGCCTGCACGGCATCCGGTGCCTCGATGGGAAGATGACGGTGGGCGAGATCCTGGATTGCAGCGACATCGTGGCCGTCGTGGACGAAGTGAGTGGATTGCCCCTTCCGGCAGGGTCTACGCTCGACACCGGTGGCTGGATTCGGCCGCGGGTGGTCGATCACCAGCCGTTCGTGGTGGCCCGGCGCGGCGAGGAAGGAGGGTGGGTACATGCAGACGCTCGCTCTCACCAGGGGTAGCGACACCCACGTCGATCGCCCCTGGTTGGTGGATCTGCTGTTGGCCGTGCTGATGGGTTTTGTCGCCGCTCTTGCCAAGCGCCACCTGGATTGGAGCCTCGGAATCCCGGGGCATGCCGGCGTGGGCTGGATCGCCGTACTGACCGCCGGGGTGTTGATCAACCCCCGGCGGGGCATGGCGGTGGTCGCCGGAGCCTCGATGGCCGTGTGGGCGGTGCCGATGGGCATCGGGCACTCGTTTGGGTACAACGTGTTCCTGTACGGGTCGGCGGCGGCGGTACTCGATTTGCTCGGCGTGCTCCGGGTGCCTATTCACCGGTGGTGGGGTGCGGCGATCGCCGGCGGTGTGGCCCACGTCGTCAAGTACGGCTACATCTTCATGAGCGCCTGGGTCTCGGGGATCGTCCGCAATTTCGAGGTCTTCGGGATTCTGGCGGCGTTTCGGAACCACGTCGTCTTCGGGATCGCCGGCGGCCTGCTGGGCTGGGCGGTGGTGGGGGTCGGCCGAAGGACGGTCTGGGCTCGCCGTTTCTGCCGTGATGCCTCATAGGATCGGGTTCCCATGGTGATGGTCCGAATTCCCCCGATGCTGCGGAAGTACGCCGACGGGGCAGCCCGCATCGACGTCGAGGCGGCAACGGTGGCTGAAGCGATCGAGGTGGCCTGCCGCCATCACCCCGATCTGTCGCCACGTCTGATCGGTCCGCATGGATTGCTCCTGCCACACCTGCTGATGTTCATCGGACAGAATCCCGTAGATCGCCACGACGCGGCAGCGGTTGAGGCAGGCCCCGAGGATGTGGTGCAGATCCTGGTGGCGGTGGTCGGTGGCACCGATGATGTGAGGATGCGCGGCTTCAGCCGACGGGCCACCGTCGAGGAGGCGCTCAATGCTGCGTTGGACGGACTGGTCGCCCTGCCGGGAGAATCGGTTCCGCTCGCTGACGCGGCCGGCAGGATGCTGGTTGAGACGGTGGTCAGCCCGGTGGATATCCCTCCGTTCCGCCGGGCCACCATGGATGGGTATGCGGTGGTGGCAGAGGAGACTCTCGGTGCCGGGCCGTACTCCCCGATAAGCCTTCCCGTCTCGGGGAAGTCGATGCCGGGGACCGCCGAGGTGCCACGGCTGGATCCCGGGCATGCGATCAGGATCATGACCGGCGCACCGGTGCCGGACGGCGCCGATGCGGTGCTGCAGGCCGAGGATGCGTCGGAGTCGGGCGGCATGGTGGAGATCAGGGCGCCCGTTCCTGCCTGCCGCAATGTGGGTCGGATCGGCGAGGACGTGGAAGCGGGGGCCGAGGTGCTCAAGCCGGATCACCGACTGCTCCCCCAGGACGTGGGGCTGCTCTCGGCAATTGGCAGGCGGACGGTGAAGGTCCATCGCCGACCGATAGTTCGCGTGATCGTCTCCGGCGACGAGTTGCTGCCTCCCGGTCAAGCCCCGCAGGGGACCAAGATCGTTGACAGCAACTCACCGATGCTGGCGGCCCTGATAGAACGCGACGGGGGAGTGCTGGAGCAGATCATCCGACTCCCCGATGGCCGTGACCCCATGCGGGAGGCGCTGGCGCGGCCCGGCGCCGATGTGATCGTGACTGCCGGGGCCGCCTCGGTCGGCGCCGAGGATCACACACCCGGTCTCGTCGGCGAACTGGGGGATCTGGTGGTCCACGGCGTGGCGATGCGGCCATCGTCTCCCACGGGGGTGGGCCGCATCGATGATGTCCCTGTGCTGTTGCTTCCCGGCAACCCGGTGTCGTGCTTGGTGGCATATGACTTCTTCGCCGGTCCGGCAATCCGGATTCTCGGCGGCGGTAGCCCCCGGTGGCCTTACCGCACGGTTCGGCTACCGCTGGTCAAACGTCTCGTGTCGCAGATCGGCAGGACCGACTACGCCCGGGTGACGGTGTGCGGAGACACCGTCACCCCTCTGGCGATCGGTGGAGCCTCGGTCCTGTCATCGCTCACCAGGGCAGACGGTTTTGTCATCATTCCTGCCGGATCCGAGGGGTTCGCGGAGGGCACCGTTGTGGATGTGGGTTTGTTCGGAGGTGGAGTGTGAAGCAGCGGCAATTCCTCGATGTGATCGATGAGACCGTCGCCCACCAGAGGATGGACGAGGCCTGTGCTCATCTGAAGCCCCGGTTGGAGACGGTGGCGCTTCACGACGCACTTGGGCGGGTCACCGCTGAAGACATCGTCTCGCCCGTCGATGTGCCCGGGTTCGATCGCAGCAACATGGACGGGTTTGCCGTCCGAGCCGCCGATACTCACGGGGCGGAGGAACTTGCACCGGTGGTGCTCGCAGCCGTTGGCCCGGCCCTGGCTGCCGGCGACCAGCCGCCTGCCGGTCTTGAGTTGGCCGCCGGCAGAGCGGTGCCGATCGCTACCGGGGCCATGGTGCCCCGCGGTGCCGATGCGGTGGTGATGGTCGAGCACACCCACCGGGCCGGAACGGGCGTGGAGATATCCCGGCCGGTCTCCCCGGGAGACAACGTGACCTTCGCCGGGTCCGACATCGGGCGAGGCGACGTCGTGGTGCGTCGCGGGACCAGGCTCACCTCCCGGGAGACCGGGGTGCTGGCGGCGGTGGGAGCGGCCGGGGTGCCGGTGATCTGCCGCCCCAGGGTGGCGGTGCTGTCGACGGGTGACGAGATCATCCCGCCGGGGGCGTCGATCGCACCCGGTGAGGTCTATGACTCGAACCAGCGGATCCTGCTGGATGCGGTGACCGAGTTGGGCTGTGAGCCGGTGGCAGGTGGGATTCTCCCCGACGACGAATCGCAACTCGAGACGGCTCTGGAGGCGCTGCTCGGCAGCGATCGACCGGCCGATGTGGTGCTGCTATCGGGTGGGACATCCAAGGGAGAGGGAGACATCAATGCGTTGGTGGTCACACTCCTGGCCGGGAAGCTGCCGGATTCGTGCGTGCTGGCACACGGGGTGGCATTGAAGCCGGGGAAGCCGATCCTGCTGTCGATCCTGGCGGGTCGTCCTGTCATCGTCCTGCCCGGGTTCCCCACTTCGGCGATCTTCACTTTCCACGAGTTCGTGGCGCCGTTGCTTCGCCGACTCGCCGGGTTCGGCGATGGTCCGGTCGAGACGATCGAGGCGGTGGCACCGATGAGGATCAACTCTGTCGCCGGCCGGACCCAGTACGTGCTGGTTGATCTGGTCGAAGGGGAGACCGGCATTGCCGCCTACCCCCTCGGTGCGGGGTCCGGGAGCGTGACGGCGTTCGGGCAGGCCGATGGATTCGTTCGTATTCCCGCTGCGACCGAGTTCGTCGCGGAGGGGACGCTCGTGGAGGTCCGACCGATCAACCCCGATGTGCATCCAGCCGATTTGGTGGCGATCGGTAGCCATTGTGTTGGACTCGATCACCTGCTCGGCTTGGTGGCCGAGAGCGGTTTCCGGGTCAAGGCGATCTGGGTGGGATCGACGGGGGGAGTGGCAGCCATTCGCCGGGGGGAAGGCGACATCGCCGGTATCCATCTGATGGATCCCGTCACCGGCGAGTACAACCACACGTTCGTACCCGATGGGGCGTCGCTGATCCCGGGCTACGTGCGCCGTCAGGGGATTGCCTTCCGACCCGAGCACGCCGGCCTGGGGAACGATGGCCAATCGTTCCTGGAGGCCGCGCTCGGGGCCGGCTTGCGGATGGTGAATCGCAATGCCGGCAGCGGTACCCGGGTGCTGATAGATCGGTTGCTGGGGGAGGCGCGTCCCGATGGCTATCTGCATCAGGTGAGTACTCATCACGCGGTGGCGGCGGCAATAGAGCAAGGCCGGGCGGATTGGGGGATGACGCTGGACACCATCGCTGCCAGGGCCGGGCTGGAGTTCCTCTTCGTGCAGGACGAGCACTACGACCTGGTGGTCAGAGACGACCGCCTGGGACGGCCGGCGGTCGGTGCGCTGCTGCAGTTACTCCGTGACCAGGCTGTGGTGCACGACCTGGCAGCCATGGGGTTCAGCGTTAGTCCATGAATCCGGCTGCCAGGGCCCGCTCGTCGAAGACCTCCAATACCCGATCGCGCAACTCCGAGAAGAACTCGGGTGTATTGAAATACGGCAGGGTCATGTTTGGCGCCGGTTCGTGGGCCTCGGCGGGGAGCGAGTAATCGGCCTCCGCAAAGCCCTGAGCCCGCTCGGCGGAATATCCACGGAGGAAAGTGCGCCGGGTCACATCGAGCAATGCCGTCGCGTCGATCTCGATGCCCGCGGCAATCCTGAGGGCCTCCGCCTCCAGGTCGGCGGTTGCATTGGCAAACTTGCAGAGGCCGGTGATGTCATCCATCAGGTAGAGGAGCCCCCGGTTGGTGATGGCATCGATCCAGTAGTCGAGGCCGGTCTCCCGTTCAATGACCATCAGGAAGAAGGTCCGCATCGACATGTGCCCGCCTGCCAGCGCCCACGGGTAACCCGGGTTTGTCTGGGGCTGATAGGCCGGGTACTCGACGCCCTTGGAGTGCATGGCGTATCCGGGTTCCCCGGCGGCGTCGGCCAGTCTCATGACGCCCTGGCCGATCTCTTCGAACTCTCCGGCGGCGACCGCCTCCACCGTCCGCCGGGTCGCTTCGACGTCACCGTAGGACAGTCCTCCAGCGATGGGGGCTTCGGGGTGGCGGCGGTTGTATTCCATCGTATAGCCGAGGGTCACTCCGAGAGAGATCGA
>CBDUUY010000065.1:0-10439 GCA_965370535.1 uncultured bacterium | reverse complement strand
AACGCTCTCGACTCGGGGCCGTCAACCTGAAGACAAAAGCTGCGGGAAGGTTTCTTTGGGGGTCCCGAGGTACTCGCGGTTTCTCCTCACCCGGGCGTGGCGAGGCGCTCGATGAGGCGCCCGAAGTAGTCGATGGCGGGGAGCAGGCGGCTGCCGTACCAGGAGAACATCTCGCCATCGACCAGGTGCACCGCAACGCCGGGCAGTCGGTCGGCCACCGCATCTCGGTGCCGCATCTCGAAGGGATATGGCTCGGACGACAAGAAGACGGCATCCAGGCCGGCGGCGCCTAGGGCATCGAGGGTCACCGCGGGATAGCGAGCGGCCCCTCTTGCCGCGAAGGCGTTGGTGAGGCCGCACACGGCGAGCATGTCGTTGATGAAGGTGGCTCGACCGGCAACCATGAGCGGTTGCTGCCAGATCACATAGGCGACCCGGGGCGGCGGCGATACCGGGCTGAGACCCGCAAACCCCACCTCGATGTCTGCGGCCAGATCACTTGCGAGGTCGGCCTTCCTGACGAGGTCCCCAACCTCTCTGATCATCTGCAGCGCATCGGAGAGCTTCGTTATGTCGCTGACCCATACCGGATAGGACTCCGCCAGTAGCAAGACAGTGTTGCGGTCGTTCTCTTCCTTGTTGGCGATGATCAGGTCAGGTCGCAGGCGATCGATCACCTGTGGGTCAACACGTTGCGTACCGCCCACGATGTGCTTGCCACGCACCTGATCCGCTGGACGGATACAGAACCGAGTGACGCCCACGATCTCCGCGTCCAACCCCAAATCGAATAGCAGTTCGGTCTGGGAAGGAACCAGAGACACGATCCGCTCCGGCCGCCGCGGCACCTGCACGGCACGACCCATCTGATCCGTCACCACCCTCGAGGCCCGAGCGCTCACCGATCCCTCCCAGTCAGGAGACGGTAGTGCACCTCCAACCGCCCGGCCTCCCGAATCACCCGGACGGCCGAGGAAGGGGCGGCACCCTGGGGAGTCGGTGATGAGGCAAACCCCTCCCGGCGGGTGCGGCTGCCGGGGCGGTGGGCATCTCCATGGATGACGTACCCTCGTGCGTGATGCGCGTGTCAAGGAGGGGCAAGCTGACCGTCTCGGACCCTCTCCGCTTCACTGCCCCTCTGTATACGGTCGCTGAGGCGGCACGCATCGTCCGTCCCACCATCGACGCTGGCGACATGGGCTCAGGGGTATGTCCGGCGCTTCCCCGGTCGGCATGATGTCACGGGTGAACCCATCGCCACCTACGCGGTTCCGGATCGACCACGGGAGCCATAGATTCCATTCGTCGGGCTAGCGGAGAGCCTGGTTCTTGCCGCGATTAGGAAAAGCGGCGTCCCGATGCAACGAATCCGGCCTGCTCTCGATGTGCTCAGGCAAGAGATAGGCCTGGAACACGCCCTTGCCTCACAGAAGCTCTTCACTGATGGAGGCGGAGGTGTTGTTCGACTATGGCGAGAGGCAAGCCGACAGCGCTGAGGGCCGGGCGGCCCTCCACTTGGTCGTCATTCGCGGTGGCCAGCACGTCTGGATGGGATTGATTACTGGGGCATTGGGTTGGCACCGCGACGAGAATGGGGGGACCCCATCGAGGTGCATATGGCCCAGCAGCGAATGGTCGACGATGCACGGCAGCCCACCGACCGCCAGATACTCGCCACGATCGGTCACCGCGCCGAACTGTGGGCGACGCTTCGCGACTATCTGGCGAGAGAGTACGACCATGTCCCCGAGCTGCTTTTCAGTGGCAAGAAGTATGGATGGTGCTACCGATATCGGCGTGGGGGCCGAACGCTGGTGACCCTGTACCCCGAACACGGCGGTTTCACGGTCCTGGTGGTGCTCGGGAGGCAGGAGGTCGACGCTGCGAGCCAGGTCATGTCCGATCAGAGTGCCCGGGTCAGAGCCGCCTTCTCCGAGGCTCGCCAGCTGCCCGATGGACGCTGGCTGTGGATACGGCCGGCCTTTCCCACGGACATCAGATCCATCGCGGCCCTCCTCGCGTTCAAACGTCGCACAAAGAGTCAGCGGGCCGGCTGACACTCGCTCTGCGTGGGCCAATGTCGCAAGATGTCGTATGAGGGATCGGCCGGAGTAGAGCCAGAGTTGGGAAGGTCAGGGGCCCTGAGGGTCTCGTGTCAATGTCTTCCGAGCGGGTTATTGGTCGCCGAGGGGGATTGAGCCAAGTGGCTGTGGTACTGATCAGCCTTCGATTGGCATCACGCGGTATCCGTTGTCATCGGTGGCAACGACGACGACCCGCTGGTGGATCTCGGTGAGGAGGACCCCGAGTAGGTCGTCGAGGGTACCGGCGGCGGTTGGACCGGCAACGACCCGCAGCAGGCGCACTTCGGCCCCGGTCCGTGCATTGATTGCCTGCGCGAGTTGCTCACTGTCGGTGCATACCAGGATGACCTCCCGCAGCACCGGCCGCTCTTCGTCAGGAGCCGCAGTACGGTCCCCGCAAAAGACGGCGAAGTGATACCAGGCGAGCGCGCCGGCCGTCAGCAGCAGTGCGATGGGCACGGCGCTGCTGCTGATCGTCGTCGAACCGAAGGTTCGGTCGAGGACGTCCTTGAAGACGAAGTAGACGAGGATGACGAGGTTGACGACGGCAGCGATACCGGTGGCGCCGAACAGCAGGAAGAGGTAGATGCGTCGGGTGACGGATCGAAGCTCACCTTGCGGATCTGATTCCTGGTGGCGGCGGATGGTCGACCAGTAGCACCACCACAGCAGAACGCCGATCACCAGCAGGGTGATGGCCGCGGCGATCGCATCGCCGGCCGAGGCGATCTCACGTGCCCCCAACGCGTCGAGAGCGACAGTGAGGAGTGTCACCAATCCGCCTGCGGCGACGAGCAGACCGGCTCCCGACAACAGGTAGTCGTAGATCCGGTCGACTTCGGTTCGTTCCCGCTGCGCGCGGTCGCCGAGAACGACACGGTGGTAAGCCCAACTGGCGCCGCCGATGGCTACTGCCGCCATCGCGCCCGGGAGGAACCCGAAGTGCGCGGCGGCGGACGTCGATGACGGGTCACCCAAGATCCACTGCAGGACGCCGAACACCATGACCCCGGCACCGGAGACAACGGTGACCACGCCTCCGAGGATCCCCAGCAGCAGCACGTAGGCGAGCCACGACGGGGTTCGGCCGCTGTGGCGGGCGTGCCGGAACCAGTACCACCACCACACCGGGACACCGACGGCGAGGATGATCAGCGGCCGAACGATTGCCTCGATGTCGGCGTCGGTCACGGAGACGACGAAGAGGCGGTCGTAGATCTGCTGCAATGCGGCGGCGAGGCCTGCCCCGGCACCGGAGACGACCACTCCCAGACCGGCGGCGGAGCCGAGGAGTAGATGGATCTCCATGCGCTTCGCAACGCCTTTGCGTTGCGCTACCCACCAATGACCGGCCCAGACTGGCGTCCAGATCACCGCGTTGATGAGCAGCATGCGATCGATCTCTCGCTCGTCCAGCAGCTCGCCCAGGAAGGCGATGATCAGCGACATCGCCGCCACGAGCGAGCCGAAGAGCGCGATCGTAAGGTAGAAGGCCCAGCCAAACGACTGCTGCTCTCGGGGGTCGTCTCTGAGGCGCCGGACCGTATGGATCGCCAGACCGATGTAGACGGGGAGGCCCACGACGACAAAGGCGATGGAGCGGGCAACGGCGGCACTTTCCTGGGTGACCTGGGCTGCCGCCGCTGCTACGGCGTCGATCACCCCCGCCAGCCCAATGCCGGCCAGCACAAGCATGCCGAGCATCACCGCGTACTGGAAGAACCGCCGGATCAAGAGGCCAGCCCCCTCGCTGGTCGCCCTCTCCCGCCTGGAAACCCGCCGCACGACCAGGACGATGATGCCGACAACGATCGCCAGCGGGACCACGGCCCCCAGGATGCCAAACAGGATTTCCATCATCGACCCCTCTTCGGGCAGTGTCTTCGGATGCGCCACGGAATCTCAGCGGGAGAATCCCCACACGCGGCAGTCGCCACCCCCGACACCACCAACATCCAACCGGGAACTGCTATCCGGCTCACCAACGCCCCCCATCCGGCTTCACCGCCAACACTACGCCTCCCCGGGAGGTTGAGACTGCGACAGTCCCGGCGGAACCTACGACGCGACGTCGATGCGGAACCGGAGCACGTCCACATGAGGGAAGTCCGGCCCCGGCCAACCTCCCGCAACAAAAACGATTCGCCTACGCCGCCACCCGGATCTGGAAAGTAATGGTGGGAAGATAGCGACAGGGGCCCTGAGGGGCCGATGACCTCCCCGCCGCATGGGCAGCCGCTGCCTCATGTCATCAGGTGTCAACCGTCACCACAGGCTCATTGACGGCCGGTGGCGGACTCAGGCCCGGGATGGCCCGCCCCCGCCTCGCCCGTGCGTTATCCCAACACGATCCAGGTCTGCAGCGCATGGCCGTACCGGGTTCCTGCGGCATCGAACAGCGCGGTGCCCGAGTAGAGCTTGCGGCCGTCCTCCCCGATCGGCCACCCCATGGCGATGTAGGCCCCGTCTGCCGGGACCGGCCGCTCGATCTGGGCCGCCATCCTGCCGAGCAGCACCGGCCGGTCCTGGAGGGCCCTTTCCACGGCCCAGGCACCGGGGCAGTCCAACGACGACCAGACCATCTCCCGGTCCAGCATGCCGTCGGTGGAGGGCATCGAAGGATCGGGGTGGAACGGTGAGGCCCACACGTCCCTGCCGTCCACCTGGCCGGCGTGGACCTGCATCCCGTCGGGCCTGTCGGTTCCGCATACGAAGCAGTACGGGAAGGCGTGCCGTTCGTACCCGGTGTATTGCCGGCTGGCCGCCACCGCTTCTTCCATGCTGGGCGGATCGGGGACTTCGAGATCCCATGGCGCGGTTCGGCCTTCTGCTATCAGCGTGTCGCCGTCGAACACGTCGATGCCGCCTTCGGCAGGCCGCACCTCCAAGTAGCGGTCCAATGGGGGCGGATTGCGAAGGGTGATCTCGGCATCACCATCGACGAAGCCGGCCACCATGCCGCAGGTGTAGCCGCCGTTGCCGGAATCCTCCGGGCCCCGAAAACGGTGGGCGATGACAAATCCGGCCATCGTTCAGAGCACCTGGCTCAGGAACGCTCTGGTGCGTTCATGCCGCGGATGGGCGAATACCTCTGTTGGGTCTCCCTCTTCCACGAGCACGCCTTCGTCGATGAAGATCAGCCGATTGCCGACCTCCCTGGCGAAACCCATCTCGTGGGTCACCACCACCATGGTCATGCCCTCCTCGGCTAGGTCCTGCATCACCGTCAGTACCTCGCTGACCAGTTCGGGGTCGAGGGCCGAGGTCACCTCGTCGAACAGCATCAGCTTGGGGCGCATCGCCAGGGCCCTGGCGATGGCTACGCGCTGTTGCTGGCCGCCCGACAACTGGGATGGATAGGAATCGGCTTTGTCGGAGAGACCGACGTGGGCCAGTTGCTCCAGTGCCCTTTCGGTGGCCTGCTCCCGCGACATCCCCAGCACCTTGATGAGGGCGAGCGTCAGGTTGTCGATCGCCTTCAGGTGAGGGAACAGGTTGAAGGACTGGAACACCATGCCCATGTGGGTACGGGCCTCGTTGAGGTCGGTGCGGATGTGGGTCAGTTCGACGCCGTCGAAGAACACCTTGCCTTCGGTCGGCTCCTCCAGCATGTTGATGGTCCGCAACAGGGTGGACTTGCCCGACCCGGACGGGCCGATCAGCACCATCACCTCCTGGGGGGTGAGCGCCAGATCGATCCCCCGCAGGACGTGGAGGTCGCCGAACCACTTGTGGATGTTCTCCAGGCGAACCAGGGTGCCGTCGTCGTTCATGATCGTCTCCTCATCAAATCACACTGGTCAGGCCGCTGCGCATCCGGCGTTCGACGATCGTCACGATCCGGATCATCGGGAGGGTGATGATAAGGAACCCGGCTGCTGCACCGAGCCAGGCGGTGGCGTCGAAGGTACTCGAGTAGATGGTCCTGCCGACCCCCAGCAACTCCTTCTGGCTCAGTGTCAACCCCAGCACCGACACCAGTGACGTGTCCTTGATCAGGATGACGAACTCGTTGAGGAGCGGAGGGATCACTCGCCGGATGGCCTGGGGCACGATCACGTACTGGAGCGACTGGAGGTACGAGAGGCCCAGGGTTCGGGAGGCCTCTATCTGGCCTCGTTCGATCGACTGGATCCCGGCCCGGTACACCTCGGCCGAGTAGGCCGCCAGGTTCAGGCCCAGCACCATGATGGCGATCCAGTACGGGCTGATGTTGAGGCGCAGCGCCGGGACCACGCCGATGCCGGCGAATGAGATCTGCCAGATCAGCGGAGTGCCCCGGAAGAAGTTGATGTACATCCTGGCCGGCGCTCTCACCACTGCCCGCTTGGACATGGTGAACAGCGACAACACCAGTCCGCCGCCGAAGCCGATCACTGCCCCGGCCGCCGACAGGATCAGTGTGTTCCAGGCACCCGCCGCGAACGAGGGGAGGTTGGCGGTGGCAACGATGCCCTTGACGATCCCGATGACGAAGCCGGAACCGCCCAGGATCAGCACCGTCTGCATGGCGGTGCGGATGTGCTCGTCTGTCTTGCGGGCGCCGCGCACCAGGTGGTAGGCGAGACCCGCCATGGCGCCGTATCCGAACCAGAGGATCGCAAACCGCAGGAAGGACCCGATCCCGTGGGCGATGCCATCCACCCGCAGGTCGAATTCGCCGCTGCCCAACAGAGATGTCCATTCGATGTCGCCGAGTCGATCGGTGATGCGCAGCCACGGGAGGTCGGCCGTCAGCAGGCCGGTCAGGTCCAGCAGGAGACCGGCTGCCACGAAGCCGGCGCCCGTCAGCGCAATCGTGCGGATCGGCTCGGCGAAGGGTTGGTCGGAGGTCAGCACCCTCCATACGACCCACACCACCAGGCCGGCGACCGCCATGTTGATCCCCCATGGCACGGCGGCCTTGGCGATTGCCCCGAAGTCGGCTGTGATCTCCGACCAGACCAGGCCGATCTTGCTGCCCACCAGTTTCAGGTCGAGGAAGTTGCGGGCGAAACGCTCGATGTCGCTGCCGCGGAACCACGAGAGGAACAGCGCCAGGCCGGCGCCCTGCAGTGCCAGCACACCGCCGGCGATGGTGGCCTCCTTGGCCGGTTTGGAGTCGTAGCGAAGCATGGAGATCACCGTGATGATCAAGGTGGCCGCAGCCAGGAGCAGTGTCAGCAACAGGACCCTGCCCAACCCATTGCTCATCAGACCCTCGGCGAGAGGATCGGTCGGGGAGCACTCGGTTGCCTTGACTCCTTCCGGACAGACCCCCGTCCACCCGTGGGCGGTCAGGACGGCGATGGTTCCCAGGATCATCAGCACCAGCGTGCCGATGCCCATCCAAAGGGCCGCCCAGGACCAGGTGTTCTGCTGGGCCATGAAATACCGGATACCCCGGTCGGGTGGGGCCCGGTGTTCGACGTCGAGGCTCATCTGCGCTCCTCCCCGGGGACCGGCCGAACCCGCTGCTCACGCCCGGACTCGAAGTGGCTCCGTCGTGCCGCTCCCACGATCGTCGATGCTACGCCGTCGAGATGTCCCCCCGGGCCGGGTGGTGCCTGCATGCAGAATCTGAACATCCCGAATCGGGCAAATCTGTGCCGGTGGTCCCACCGGGTGCAGCGGCCACTGCGAGACGATTTGTGAGCGTTGCGGCGGAACCTGCGTCTATCTGCCGACTCCGGCCTTCCCGCCTATCTGCCGATCCTCGGCACTCATGGCCGGTCTGTCTGGGTCCGCTCTCCGGGTAGCGGGAACCAGCGCAGGTGCTCGAAGTCGGGGCCGGCATCGAGGACGGGGATCATCCCGTCCGGAGGTTCGGCCTTCTCGAGGGTCTCCCTCGCCTCGGACAGGTAGTCGGCGAGTCGCTCGACGCCCCCGGTGGTGCGCTGATCGGGGTAGGACATGCCTGCGGGGCCGTAGCCGATGTCGAACAGGCTCAACCGGGGTTCGGCTGTGCCGCGGTGGTGGCGCCACAGGGCGGTGACGGGGTCGAACTCGTACTCGGGCAGCAATCGCCACCCCTCGTTCGCAACCAGGTGGACGGCATCGAGGATGAACCGGAACACCTCCTCCGAGATGAAATAGTTGAAGTTGACCCGCACCCACCCGGGTTTGACGCCCTCCCTGCCCCTGGATATCTCCCTCTCGAACTCCATCGACAGGTCCAGGTCGATGCCCAGCAGTCGGTGGCCGTAGGGGCCTGCGCATGAGCACCCGCCGCGCGACTGGATCCCGAAGAGGTCGTTGAGGAGTGCCACCACGTAGTTGTGGTGCAGGTAGCGGCCGTCGTCGCCGTGGCGAATGACGAATGACACGATCGAGAGGCGTTCGGCCCCGGGGTTGCCGAGGATCTCGATGCCGGGGTTGGCGGACCAGGATTCGATGGCCCGGTCGATGAACCGTTCTTCCAGGTCCCGGATGATCGGTGGGCCCACCGCTTCCTTCAACTGGAACACCAGGCCGGCCCGGATCGACTCGACGATCGCGGGCGTGCCTCCTTCCTCCCGATGCTCGATGTCCTCGAGGTATTGGTGGCCGAACGGATTGACGTAGGCGACGGTGCCACCCCCCGGTACTGCGGGCACCTCGTTGTCGAATAGGTCGCGGCGGGCCACCAGCACCCCCGGGGTGCCGGGGCCGCCGATCAGTTTGTGAGGTGAGATGAAGATGGCGTCCTTGTAGGAGAGCGGGTCGGCGGGATCCACCGGCCCCATCTCGATGGCAACGTACGGCGCAGCCGCTGCAAAGTCGTAGAAAGACAGGGCACCGTGCCGATGCAGCAGCGAGGAGACCGCGGCGGTGTCGGTGATGATCCCCGTGACGTTCGACGCGGCCGAGAACGAGCCGATCTTGAGGGGGCGATCGGCGTAGGAAGCCAGTGCCTCCTCGAGGTGGGTCAGGTCGATGTGCCCGTCTTCGTCCTCGGGGATTGTGATGACGTCGGCGATCGACTCCCGCCAGGGGAGTTCGTTCGAGTGGTGCTCATACGGGCCGATGAACACCACGGGGCGTTCGGAAGGCGGGATGCGCTCGGTGAGTCCGTGCCGCCGGTCCAATTCGGCGGGCACCCGCAGGCCGAGCACCCTCACCATGTGGTCGATCGCCCCGGTCGTACCCGACCCACTGAACAGCACGGCGTGCTCGGCGGTGGCCCCGACACACTTGGCGATGATGCTGCGTGCCTCTTCGCGGAATCTGCTCGTCTGCAGGCCGGTGCCGGACGACTCGGTATGGGTGTTGGCGTACAAGGGCAGGACGGCGTCGCGGATGTAGTCCTCGATGAAGGAGAGTGAGCGCCCCGATGCGGTGTAGTCCGCATAGGTGACCCTGCGGGGGCCGAACGGCCCGTCCACGACCTCGTCTTCACCGATGACGGAGGCCCGGATGAGATCGATCAGCGTGTCTGCCATGCCGCGATGCTATCGGCACCGGGCCGTGACGGTGTCTACAGCAGTATGAGCATCAACACTGCGGCGGTGGCCACCGACAACGCCACGATGGCGCGCTGCATCCAGATACCGGGCCCCCGGGAGGGGAGTCGCTCCCAGGCGAAGGTGATGATCACACCGGCGATCAGGCCGCCGACGTGGGCCTCCCAGGCGATCCGGGGAATGATGATCGGCAGGGCCAGGTTGATCGCCAGCAGTATCCCCAACTGGTTGAAGACCGTCCGTCCCATTGCGGTGTGCCTCTGGCGGTAGGTGCCCAGCAGCAGCGCCCCGAACAGTCCGAAGATCGCCCCAGATGCCCCTACTGCGGGACTGGTGTCGCCCAGTGCGTGGAACAATGCGCCGCCACTGAGGCCGGCTGCCAGATAGAGGGTCCCGAAGGGGATCGTGCCCCAGCGGCGCTCCAGCGCGGGGCCGAACACCCACAATGCCCAGGTGTTGAAGAGGATGTGAGTGAAGCCGCCGGCGTGGAGGAACATGGCGGTGAAGCCGCGCCACCACTCTCCCTGCTCGATGTAGAACCGCCATTGGGCCCCGTTCTGCAACATGCGGTCCCCGAGATCGGGCACCAGGGTTCCCAGCAACCAGATGCCGACGTTGATGGCGATCAGCGTCATGGTCAGCGGGGTGGTGCGCCGGTCGGCGTGGGTGATGTTGCGGGCCGTGATCACCCGATTCCGACCCCGGGGCACTGCACAATCGGGGCACTTCTGGCCGACGGCGGCGTCGTTGCTGCACTCCACACAGATGCTGCGTCCACACTCCGAGCACCTCAGCCGGGTGGGGCGGCCGGGGTGCCGGTAGCAGACGGTGTTGGGAGCGGGGACCTGGTCCATGGGCGATCAGGCTACCGGGGGGCGGCGGATAGCCCGCCGGGAGGCATCCGGTACCAGTAGCGGTGGTGGCTTGTGAAGCC
>CBDUUY010000064.1:0-10439 GCA_965370535.1 uncultured bacterium | reverse complement strand
CCTCGAGCAGATCGACGGTTTCGGACTGGTGGAACGCACCTATCGGGCAGGCATGTGGGTGCTGACCGCCGGATTGCCGACCGCAGTCGGAGCCGCGGCCACCGGGGCGATGGTCGTCGGGGAGATCGGCAAACGCCTGACCCGCTGAATGTCGCGGCCTCCTCGAGCGTCCTCGGTAGACCGGCTCTCGGGGACCTCAGGCGGCCGGGTCCCACCCGAGCCATCGTCGTATCGGTCCCCAGCGGCTCAGGATCACCCCGGGGATCACCCCCGCCAGATGAAACGGCAAGAACCAGCCCACCGCGGGCTCGGCCCCGGCAAGTTTGCAGAGGCCGTAGACGCCCCAGACACCGACCCCTGCCAGGATCAGGATGCGGCCTGCCGCCTGCAATCGGCTGGGCTCGGGGTGGTCGGTCATCACGGCTCCATGGGGACGAACGATCACGGTAGCCGGTGCCGGGCAGACGGCAGCAGCAAGCAGGGGCCACCCGACCCACCAGATGGGCCATCAGGCCCTAGGCCCGGGCCGGTTCCAGGGGCACCATGCGTACGTGACTGAAATCCTATCCACCGAGGTACTCGCCCCGGGCATCACATCGTTCACCCTGCTGGCCCCCAAGATCGCCCGCCGCCGCAAACCCGGCCAGTTCGTGATCTTGCGCGTCACCGAGGACGGCGAACGAATACACATCACAATCGCCGACGCAGACCCCCAGGCCGGGACCATTCGTATCATCGTCCAGGCCATCGGCAAGACCACCACGATGCTCGATAGGCTCGGAGCCGGCGATCACCTGAGTGATCTGGCAGGGCCGCTCGGCATGCCATCCGAGATCGAGAAGTTCGGCACCGCGGTCACCATCGGCGGCGGGGTGGGAACCGCCATCGCCTATCCGGTGACCGAGGCTCTCCACGAAGTGGGCAACGAGGTGATCGCCATCGTCGGGGGACGGTCGAAGGAGTACGTGATCCTCGAGGACGAGTTGCGTGCCGTGGCCGACGAGGTCTACCCGTGCACCGACGACGGGTCGTACGGATACAAGGGGTTTGTCACCGGCAAACTGCAAGACCTCATCGATACCGGCCGTCGTATCGACTTCGTGCTGGCGGTGGGGCCCGTCCCCATGATGAGAGCAGTCGCCGAAGTGACCCGTCCCCACGGCATTCACACCGTGGTCAGCCTCAACCCGATCATGATCGATGGCACCGGCATGTGTGGAGGGTGCCGGGTGGAGGTAGGCGGTGAGACTTGTTTCGCCTGCGTGGACGGCCCCGATTTCGATGCCCATCTCGTGGATTTCGAGATCCTCGAACGCCGCAATCGGGCATACGTATGGTGGGAGGAGTGGCGCATGAGCGATCTGGAGTCCGCCGGGGATTCGTCATGAGCCTCACCAAACGAGAACGGATGAAACTCCCCAGGGTCGAGATGCCCGAGCAGGCACCGGCCCAACGAAGGTGGAACTTCGACGAGGTGAACCTCGGCCTGTCCGGCGCCTTGGCCAAAGCCGAAGCCGAGCGGTGTCTGCTCTGCGCCAATCCGCCCTGCGTCGCGGGGTGCCCGGTGGACATCAAGATCGACCTGTTCATCGCCAGCCTCGCCGAGGGCGACCTCGCCGGGGCGGCGTCCATCATCAAGGAGGACAACTCCCTCCCCGCCATCTGCGGCCGGGTCTGCCCCCAGGAGGATCAGTGCGAGGGCGCGTGTGTGCTGTCCTCCAAAGAGAGGCCGATTGCCATCGGCCACCTGGAGCGATTTGTCGCCGATTGGGAACGCACGCAGGGGGAGGCAGAGCCACCCGAGGCGGTGCCGGCCACCGGCAAGAAGGTGGCGATAGTCGGCAGCGGACCGGCCGGTCTGGCCTGCGCCACCGACCTCGCCAAGGCCGGGCATTCCGTGACGGTGTTCGAGGCGCTCCATTCCCCCGGCGGCGTACTGGTGTATGGCATCCCCGAGTTCCGGCTCCCCAAGGGGATCGTGGCCGCTGAGATCGACGGGTTGCGCGACCTGGGGGTCGCCTTCGAGACCAACGCCGTCATCGGGATGATCGACACCCTCGACGACCTATTGGAGACCGAGGGTTTCGATGCGGTGTTCGTCGGAGTCGGAGCAGGCCTCCCCCGATTCATGGACATCCCGGGGGAGAACCTCGTAGGTGTGTATTCGGCCAACGAGTTCCTCACCAGGGTCAATCTGATGAAGGCGTACACCGAAGGCTCCGACACTCCGGTGTTCGACATCTACCAGAAGCGAGTTGCGGTCTTCGGCGGGGGCAACACCGCAATGGACTCGGTGAGGACTTCTCTGCGCCTGGGGGCGGGGTGGGCGGCCATCGTCTACCGCCGCTCCGACGTGGAGATGCCCGCCAGGATCGAAGAGGTCCATCACGCAAGAGACGAGGGTGTCGAATTCGTGACACTGACGGCGCCGCTCGCGTTCTCGGGTGACGATCAGGGGCAGCTCACGTCGATGCTGCTGCAGAGGATGGAATTGGGGGAACCTGACGACAGCGGCAGGCGGCGCCCGGTGCCCATTCCCGGCAGCGAGTACGAAATGCCCGTGGACATGGCGGTGGTCGCCATCGGCAACCGGCCCAACCCGCTGCTCGCCAAGACCTCACAGGACCTGGAACAGACCCGGTGGGGCACCCTGGTGGCCGATGACGGAACCGGCAAGACCAGCAAACGAGGCGTCTTCGCAGGCGGTGACATCGTCACCGGAGGGGCCACTGTGATCCTGGCGATGGGGGCCGGCCGACGCTCCGCTGCAGCCATCGATGAGTACCTGCGCACCGGGAAGTGGTGAACGGACCCGCCGGGATCGGCCGTACGGAGACTCTGCTGCATCCGATGGGGTCACACCCACCCGTCGGCGAACCGACCGGACCGTCTGTGTCATCCGGGAAGTGACGCCCGGTCCGGCCGACCCGCCCTGTTACGCCACGGTGCGAGAGCCGTGCAAATGAGAGAGCACGCACATACGCCGACGGCCGCCTCGAGCAGGGAACCCACTGCCCGAGCCGACGACCCTTTCCTCTTCTCCCTCCGATTCGCCCGATGGCACCGGGCCACCGCGGTGGCGTTACCCCCAACAGGATAATCGTTTATCGTTTATCTTGCAGATAGACATCAGGGAGCCCCAATGACGGACCCACGTCCGAATGCAAGGATTCGAGAACTGTTCCTCGTTGATGAGGGTTTCTACGGTTGCGCCGAGGTCACCCAGATCGCTCTCCAGGAGCAATTCGACCTGCCGAATCCCGGTGATTCCTCCCCCGCCATGGCGCTCAACGGTGGTCTCGCATATTCGGGAGGTGCGTGTGGAGCGGTGACCGGTGCGGCACTCGCCGTCGGGAGACTCGCCGAGGCCCGCCTCTCCGATCATCGGGACGCCAAACGCACCGCCCGTCATGTCATCCAGGGCCTGATGGTGGAGTTCGAGAAGGAATTCGGATCCATGAGCTGCAGGGACCTGACCGGGTACGACATGATGAAGGATCACGAGGCCTTCATGGAGGACGGCACCTGGAAGACGGAGTGCACGAGGCAGATCGAATTCGTAGCGGAGCGACTACAGGCATTGATGAACCCGGCAGAGTGGGATGCTGTCGTCGAAACCGCCACCGGACCAGCAGCACCCATCGATGAGGCAGGAGAGCCGACGTGACCATCAACTTCGTACCGGACGGCACCGTTGCAAGAGACGTGTTCGACGACAGGGTTCTGGAGTGGCTGAGCGCGCCTGCGCTGACCGGGTGCAAAAGCCTCGTCGGCATCCGTATCGAGTTGCCTGCCGAGGGTGGCCACACCTTCCATCGGCATCCCGAACAGGAAGAGTTCCTATATGTGATCGAGGGATCGGTGGAGTTGTGGGTAGAAGACGAAAGCCGCATCCTCGGAGCCGGGGATGCCTGCTTCGTCCCGCGGAACATCGTGCACGCATCCTTCATCGACTCACCGGACCGGGTATTGATGCTGGCGATCCTGGGCCCATCCGTCGGTGAGACCGGCGCCACGATGGTGGAGGTCGGCGACCAGGAACCCTGGGCCTCCCTGCGCTGAGACGCAGCAGTCGTTTGCCCCCTGAGACCGGTCGAAAGGCAGCGTGCTTCTGCCGGTGGCCGCAGCCTCGTCGTGCGGTTGACGGTTCGCCGGCCGGGGCGGTATCGTTCAAATGACCGATAATCGATGATCTGACCAAATTGTGTCCAGGGAGGCATATGTTCAAGGCAGTTCGCCGCGATGAGGCCCTCGTACATCACCTCCCGGAGAGGGACTGGTTCCTCTACATCGGCCCGGAGACCACAGGGGCAGAGAACATGACCGTCGGCTGGGCGACCTTCCCCCCGGGAGCGGCTCCCGAGGGCCATGTCCACCCCACCCAGGAAGAAGTCATCTACATCACCAGAGGTAACGGCGAATTGGTCACCCCCGAGGGCACGGCCAAGCTCGAACCCGGAACGGCCGTCTACATACCTGTAGGCCTCTTTCACGCCACCGTCTCCCACGGCCCGGAGCCACTCGAGATGGTGACTTCCTTCTCTCCCCCGGTGGTACCGGGCTCCTATGAGAAGGAATACGACACCAGGGACTGACCGACCGCTAGGAGGAGATGGTGAGCAGCGATACGGGCCTGGCCGGCCCCGATGTGGGCGAACTGGAAGATCTGGCCCGGCAAGCCAGGGCACACATCGTGCGCACCATCGCAGGTGCCCAGGGAGGGCATCTCGGAGGACCCTTGTCGGCGACGGACATGCTCATCGCCCTCTACTTCCGGGTGATGAACATCCGCCCCGATGAACCGGTATGGACCGATAGGGACCGCTTTGTCCTATCCAAGGGCCACAGTTCCGTAGCCCTCTACACCGTCATGGCCATGCGGGGCTACTTCCCCATCGCCGAGCTGAGCACGTTCGATGCCATCGACTCCCGCCTCCAGGGGCATCCCGACATGGCGATCCTCCCCGGGATCGACATGTCCTCCGGTTCGCTCGGACTGGGATTCTCGGGCGGGCTCGGGATCGCTCTCGGCGCCAGAGCAGCAGGCAAGGACTTCACCACCTACATCATGCTTGGTGATGGCGAGTGCAACGAGGGCATCGTCTGGGAAGGCGCCCACGCCACCGAGCGATACGGACTCGACAATGTCGTCGCCATCGTGGACCACAACAAATTGCAGCAGTTCGGTTGGCGCGGAGACACCGTCGCCGACCGACTGCCTCCCTACACGGGCAGCCAACTGGTGGATCGCTGGTCGGCCTTCGGATGGAAGGTCTTCGAGATGGACGGCCACGACATGGCCGAGATCCTCACCACCCTCGAAACCGCCAAGGCGCACAAGGGCGGCCCCGTTGCGATCATCGCCCACACAGTCAAGGGAAAGGGTGTCTCCTTCATGGAGAACAACTACCTGTGGCACGCCAGGGTGCCCAATCCCGAGGAGCTGCAGATCGCCCTGACCGAACTCGGCGAATCCAACGGTGCCGAGGGAGGTGCGTCGTGACGTTGCCGGAAGGCAAGGCACTCCGGGTCGCATTCGGGGAGACGATCGCCGAACTCGGCAAGACCGATCCCCGCATCGTCGCCCTCGACGGCGACCTCGCCAGCTCTACCAGGGCCGACATCTTCGAGACCGCCCACCCCGATAGGTTCTTCCAGATGGGCATTGCCGAGCAGAACCTGTTCGGCGTGGCGGCCGGGATGACCACGGTCGGATTCATCCCGTTCGTATCCACCTTCGCCTGCTTTGCTGTGGCGAGGGCGCTCGATTCCATCCGGGTGCTGATAGCACAGCCCAAACTGCCCGTGAAGATCGCTGCGGGATACGCCGGACTGCTTGCAGGCATGACCGGCAAGACCCACCTCATCTTCGACGACGTGGCGATCATGCGGGCCATGGCCAACATGGTCACGGTCTGCCCTGCCGATGAAGTCGAGACCCGCCAGGCGATCAGGGCGATCGTCGAATACGACGGGCCGGTCTATCTCCGCCTCACCAGGCCCAACACGCCGATCATGTTCGACGATTCGTACCAGTTCGAACTCGGCAAGGCGACAACTGTTCGCGAAGGCGACGATGTCACGGTCTTCTCCACGGGAACCCACACCACGAGGGTCTTCGAGGCCGCCGCACTGCTGGCCGCCGATGGCATCGAAGTGAAACTGGTGCACGTGCCGACGATCAAGCCACTCGACGAGGACGCAATCGTGGAGGCAGCCAGAGCAACCGGATTTGTGATCACGGCCGAGGAGCATACGATCATCGGCGGTCTCGGCGGAGCTGTCGCCGAGACGCTGGGGGATCGTTGCCCGCTGCCGGTCAAGCGCATCGGGCTCGCCGATGTCTACGGCGAATCCGGTCCCAACGACGCCCTCCTGGAGAAGTACGGGATCTCCGTGGAGAAGACTGCCGAGTCCATCCGAGGGCTCGTAGCCACACGGTAGGAAGACACAGAACTGCTGGCCCGGGAGGAACACACATGAAGCCATCCGAACTATTCAATCTCGAAGGAAAGGTTGCCATGGTCCCCGGTGGCGGGGGTGGCATCGGGTCTGCATTGGCCGCCGGATTGTGTGAGGCGGGAGCCGATCTGGCGATCGTGGACCGGTCGGGTTCGGGGCTCAAGGCCTCGTGCAGCCTCGTAGAGGAACTCGGCAAGGTGCCCCTGGCCATCACCGCCGACCTGACCGACAGGGAAGAGGCCGAACGCGCCGTGGCCGAGATCATGGAGAGGTTCGGCAGACTGGACATCATCGTCAACGCCATCGGAGGCGGTGCAGGCAAGGTGCTGTTCGATGCCGAGGAATACCCCAAGGATGCCTGGGATTGGATCATCGACCTGAACCTGACCAGCACGCTGGTGGCCACACAGGCGGCGGTCAAGGCGATGATCCGGGGAGGACGCGGCGGCAAGGTAGTCAATATCTCCTCGGTCCGGAGCCAACTGGGCATCAACGCCGGATACTCGGCCTACGTCGCCGCCAAGGGCGCCGTCAGTTCGCTGACCCGTCAGTGGGCCACCGAATGGGCCAAGCACAACATCACCGTGAACGCCATCTCCCCCACCTTCGTGGACACACCCCAGGTGGCGATGCTGCTGGACGACCCGGACTTCAAAGCTGGGATAATCAGCCGGGTCCCGCTGGGCCGCGTGGGGGAACCTGCCGACCTGCTCGGTCCGATCCTGCTGTTCTGCTCGGATGCTTCGGCATTTGTCACCGGCCAGATCCTCACCATCGACGGAGGATTGACGGCCACCCAGTAACGGCGGGGCGAACCAGCCCACCAGGATTGAAGAAGAACGACGACCGGCGGCGCCGGCCAGGAGGAAAGAACGATGCAGAAGGTCACGGAAAACGTCTACACCGACACCACGCTCCGGGGGTGCAACCCCAGTGTCGTCGTGACCAGCGACGGGGTGGTGGTGATAGACCCGGGCCAGCTGCCCACCAAGGTGGTCGAACTGCGCAAATTCGCCGAGGAGCTCGGGCCGATCCGTTACGTGATCAACACCGAGCACCACGTAGACCACATTTTCGGCAACTACTTCTTCAGAGGTGCCGGGACGGTGATCGCCCACCAGGGGGTCCTCGACAACTTCATGGTCCCGAGCCCGGAACTGGATCCCTACGACTATGCCAGAGAGGCGCTCCCCACAGACGATCCCGACGGGGAAGCGATCTTCCCCGATAGGGAGACCTACTTCCAGGATCCCAACCGGCCCTCGATCGTGTTCACAGGCGATGTGACTCTCACAGTCGGCGGCCACACGTTCGAGCTGATCCATACGCCGGGCCACACCCCGGGCCAGTTGGCGGTGCACGTGCCCCAGGAGCGGGTGGTGTTCACCGGCGACACCATCTTCAACGAGTGCCAGACGTGGCTGCACACCTCGGATGTGGACGGCTGGCTGGATGCCCTGGAGAGGATTCGGCAGCTCGACGTCGACCACATCGTGCCTGGGCATGGATCGGTCACAACCAAGCAGTACATCGACGTGCAGCGGGCCAACCTGATGGAATGGGTCACCGCGGTCGCCGCCGCCATCGCCAAGGGTTGGACCAGGGAAGAGACGATCGCCAACGTCAGCTTCGCCGACCGGTACCCGGTGGATGTCGGCCAGGGCTACATGATGGATCACATCCAGACCAACAACGCAGCCGCCCTGTACGACAAGCTGACCGGAGCCCGTTGACCGGAAGCGGCCATCGGGGGGCCGACGCCGAACCGGGAGACGCCGCCGAGCACATCAACTGGAGAGCCGCCTCACTCGGCGTCGTGGTTATCGCCGTCACCATCCTCCCCGCCTTCCTGACGGGGGCGCTGGGCGTCCAGATCGGCGACGAACTCGGGCTCGATCTCACCGGCATCGGCGGTCTGTACGGAGTGCTGTTCGGCACCTCTGCGGTGGTGTCGGCGCCGACCGGACGCCTCGTCCAGCGATGGGGCTGGGAGGCGGGAATCCGCCTGGCGGCGGGTGGCACCGGGCTCGCCCTGATCACCCTGGCCGTCTTCCCCGGCACATGGTGGGCCGATTGGTGGCCCGTCGCCACGGTGTTCGCCTTTGCCGGCGTGACCGCAGCCGTCTCCCAAGCAGGATCCAACCTGGCGCTGGCGGGCTCCGTGCCGTCCGGCCGCTACGGCCTGGTCTTCGGCCTCAAACACACTGCGGTGCCGGTGGCCGCCGTGCTGGGCGGGCTGGCGGTGCCGACGATCGCCCTCACAGTCGGCTGGCGCTGGGCCTACGTAGCCGCAGCCGGCATCGCCTTCGCCACCACGCTGGCCGTCCCCGCCCGCCGGGGCCCCCCGCCACCGCCCCGGCGGGCCACACCGCCTCACCGGCATCTCGGGACTCCAGTGCCGACCCTCGTCGCCCTGGCCGTCGCCGCGGCGCTGGCCCACACCGGCCTCGACGCCATCGGGGCATTCGTCGTGCCGTTCGCTGTGAGCGTCGGCGTGGCTGAAGGCTCGGCCGGCATCCTCCTCACCATCGGCAGCCTCGCCGGGCTGGTTGTGCGGCTGACCTCGGGTTGGCTGGTGGATCGCCGACAGCACACCGGTCTTCCCTGGATCGCCGCCCTCCTCTTCATCGGCTCCCTCGGATTCCTCGTCCTGGCGGTCGGGGGGAGCACCGTGCTGGTGCTCGGCATCCTGCTGGCGTTTGCCGGTGGATGGGGATGGGCGGGGTTGCTCACCTTCATCGTGGTACGGGCCAACCCCGGTGCCCCGGCGACCGCCACCGGCATCGTCAATACCGGCAAGTACGTCGGTGCGGCCGCCGGGCCCGCCCTGGTTGGATACCTGGCCGAACGGGCCTCGTTCTCGGTGGCCTGGTGGGTGGCGTGCAGCGTCCTCCTCGTGGCCGCCGTCATCGTGACCGCGGTCCGACTGACGCCTGCGGGCACGGAGATGGCAGATCCACCATCTGAGACGACGACATGAGTGATTCCCACCTGCACCTCTACCCACACCGCGCATGGTCGGCAACCCGCAAGCGCAGCCTGGTTCCCCTCCATGACCCGACCGTGACGATCGAATGAAGGTCCTATCGATGAGACTCTCGTTCAAGACCAGACCCCAGTACTCCGAGTGGGACTCGCTTGTCGACTTCTGGAAGGAGGGCGACCGGATCGAGGCCTTCGACGCCGGTTGGACATACGATCACTTCGACCCGATATTCAGCGATACCCCCGGACCCGTCTTCGAAGGTTGGACCACGCTGGCAGCTCTCAGCGGAATCGTGAGCCGGGTGCGCCTCGGCATCCTGGTCACCGGCAACACCTACCGCCACCCGGCGCTCGTTGCCAAGATGGCCGCCACCATCGACGTCGCATCGGGGGGCAGGCTCGAGATCGGCCTGGGTACCGGCTGGGTCGAAGAGGAACATCGCGCCTACGACATCCCGCTGCCCCCGTGGAAGGAGCGCTTCGATCGACTGGAAGAGACCTGCGAGATCCTCGATGCCCTGCTCACCAGGGACTCGACCGATTTCGACGGCCCCTTCCACCAGATTCGCGGCGCCCGCTGCCGGCCGAAGCCGGTCCAGAAGCCCCGTCCGCCGATCGTGATCGGCGGCACCGGTGAGAAGCGCACCCTGAGAATCGCAGCCCGCTGGGCCGACCAATGGAACCTGCCCGGCGGAGACCCCGATGTCCTGCGCCACAAGATCGGCGTGCTCCACCGTCACTGTGCGGATGTGGGCAGGGACCCCGCGGAGATCGAGATCTCCATCAAGATGAAGGCCGACGGTGATCCTGGGGAGTTCGCAGAACTGGCCGCCGAATACCGGGAGGCGGGCGCCCAGCACGTCATCGCCCAGTTCAACGCCCCGTTCGACCCGGCCAAGTTGGGGCCGATCGCCGAACGCCTCGGACCCGTAGTCGGCTAGGAGCCCGGGAGGCCGCTGCCGGCCTACGGCTCGATGATCACCTTGATGGCT
>CBDUUY010000063.1:0-10560 GCA_965370535.1 uncultured bacterium | reverse complement strand
CCGGGTCATCAGAGAGAGTTCCTTGGTGACCGGGGTTCCCACTATTCCATCTTCTGCCATACCGCGGTTCTGTTGGAAATCCATCACCGCCCGCAGGGTGTCGGCGCCGAAGATTCCGTCACAGATGCCTGCGTCGAATCCCAGTGCGTTGAGTTCCCGTTGCAGAGAAGCCACATCATCGCCGTGAAGCATGGGGAGGCGGTAATAGAGGAGTCGATCGCCGAGCCGATACCCCGCATCGACCATGGTGCGCCAGGTCTCCGCTCCGACCATTCCGTCGGGTGTGAGGCTCTGTGCGCGTTGGAACGCCTCTACGGCAGATCGGGTGCCCCCACCGAACTCGCCGATGGGGTCGTCGCCGACTGCATAGCCCAATACGACGAGACGGTCCTGGATATCCCGGACCGGCTCGCCAGAGTGTCCAATCCGATAGAGAGCCACGACGCCCTATCGTCGCAGAAATCGAGTCAGCCGAGGAACTCCTCGAGTTCCTGGAGAAGGGCGTGCTTGGGACGGGCGCCCACGATGCGCTTCTTCTCTTCGCCTCCCGAGTAGACGATCAGCGTCGGGATGCTCATGACCTCGTAGGTCATTGCGGTCTGCGGGTTCTCATCCACGTTGAGTTTGCCGATGGTTATCTGATCGGCGTGATCGTCGGCGATCTCCTGGAGAATGGGGGTGACCATACGGCACGGCACGCACCATTCGGCCCAGAAGTCGATGAGCACGGGTTTGTCGCCCGCTATCAACTCGTTGAACGTCTCATCGGTAGCCGTGATCGTGTTCTCAGCCATGTCGTCGGCCGCAGGGCGGCCTCACCTCCTCGGTGATCTCTCTAGGGGAAACAGGACGATAGCGCCGGATCATTCCTGGTTTGCGAGCCAGCGTTCCGCATCGATGGCGGCCTCGCACCCCATCCCGGCCGCTGTGACGGCTTGCCTGTAGGTGAAGTCGACCACGTCGCCTGCGCCGAATACGCCGGGCACCGAGGTCGCCGTGTTCTCGAAGGTCTCCAGGTAGCCCTTCTCATTGAGTTCGAGCACGCCCTTGAACAACGCCGTGTTGGGGTCGTGCCCGATGGCCATGAAGACGCCGTCGGTTGCGAAGTCTTCGGATTCGCCCGTCTCGACGTTGCGGAGGGTCACCCCGGTGACGGTGTCCTCACCGAGGATCCCGTCGATGACGCTGTTCCAACGCACCTCGATGTTGGGGTGATCGATGGCGCGCTGGGCCATGATCTTGCTGGCCCGGAACTCATCGCGGCGATGGACGAGGGTCACCTTCGATGCGAACTTGGTGAGGAACAGGGCCTCTTCCATTGCCGAGTCGCCGCCGCCCACCACGACTATCTCCTTCTCCCGGAAGAAGAAGCCGTCGCAGGTAGCGCACGCCGACACGCCGTGGCCACGCAGTTTCTCCTCACCCGGCACCTCGAGCCAGCGTGCCGAGGCACCGGTGGAGATGATCACGGTGTCGGTGCGGTACTCGTCGTCGCCGATCCAGATTCCGAATGGGCGCTCAGAAAAGTCGACGCGGGTGACGTCTGCGGTGATGAAGCGGGTCTGGAAGCGTTCGGCCTGCTGCCGGAACAGTTGCATCATCTCCGGGCCCATGATCCCGTCGGGGAAACCAGGGTAGTTCTCCACTTCGGTGGTCAGCATCAACTGGCCGCCGGCTACAGATCCTTCGATCATCAGGGGTTGCAGGCCGGCCCTAGCGGCGTAGATGGCCGCGGTCAGGCCGGACGGGCCGGATCCGATGATCACGAGCCGTTCGTTCATGGGGTCTCCTCGGTGGACTTGGTGTGTCTCCTCGACCAGAGCAACAGCCCGAGGATCAGTAATAATCCCCCGACGATGGCATAAGCCAACTCCACGTCGTTCACCAGGTCACCGAGGATGCGAAACAGGCCGACAAACAGGAACACCAGGGCGATGATCACCATCATTCCCGCGATGAGCGCCACCGCCGCGACGGTGAGCGCTTTGGCCGCCGGATCGACGGTCATGCCGCGAATCTTCTGGGTCAATCGCTCCAGGAGTTCCGGGATACGTTTGAGAAAGTCCTCCACAACGCGCGAGATTAGTCCGGTGCGGGTGACTCGTCACCGGAATCGGATCGAGCACGCCCGGGCTCACCCCGGGGAGAGGAGGTTGCTCCAGTGGTGTGTCGGCTATTTCGGCGACGGACGACTAGGGCAGGACGAGGGCCAATTCACAGTCGGTGGCGTCGAAAGCAACCAACTTGGTCCACCCGGCGTCTGTATAGAGCACGACCATCCGGCCGTCATCGAGGGTGGCAGGGACATCGATAAAGAAAGGCTCGTTGCCCAGTTCGCTTTCGGCGGCACCGCTGCAAGCCAGGTCTGCACGATCGACCTGCTCGCCGTAGGCGAGGTACTCCGCCTTGGGCCCTGCGGCGTATAGATCGCGCACGGCATCCTCTCCGACCAGTGCGAATGCAGTTGGCGGAGCCTCTTCGATCATGGTCGTCGTCGCTGCGGCAGTGAGGGTGGTTTCGGCGGTGGGTGAGGTGGCGGCGTCGCCGGCCATGTCGGTTTCCGTCGGAGCTGCGGAGCCCATCTCGGGGTCTTCGAGGCCGACGGTCTCCTCCAGGAAACCCGCCTCCCGCTGCTGAGAGGTGGCGTCGTTCTCGGGTGCGTCGATAGCCACCGCCGCAGCGGTTGTAGCTGCACTGTCGTTGCCGCCCTGGGACAGCAACCCCAGGACGGGGACGACACCGATGATCCCGGCCAGCGAGGCGGCTGCGATGGCAATGGCTCCCCAGGGGGAGCGCCTGCTCCGTGAGGCAGGTACCGGGGTGGAAGAGGGTTGGATGCCGATGGCGCTTGCCACGGCCGACCTCAGCCGGGCCGACTCGGTGGCGGTCATTGCCACCGGGAGGGCCCCGGCGATGGCTGTGATGGCGACTCGCTGAGCCGCCAGGTCGGCGGAACAGGTGGAGCACCCTGCGATGTCGGCCGTAGCCACGGCGGCGTCGTCGTCGGGGAGGGTTCCCTCTGCGAGGGCGGCGATGAGGTCCTGGTCGTGTTTATGCATGTCGCTCACCGCTTTGAGGGTCGGAAGGGCCTGCGAGGTTCCCGAGCATATTTGCCAATAACTTCCTTCCCCGGAATACGCGGGACTTCACCGTGCCGATCGGTACCTCGAGGATTTCGGCGACCGTCTGCAGAGCGAGGCCGTTGAGGTCGGAAAGCACAACGGCAGCCCGGAACTCATCGGGCAGACTCTCTACGGCCGCCTCCAGGTCGGGCCTCAACTCGACGGCGGCAAACTCGTCTCCGGCGCGTTCATCGGCGGGGTCGGTGGCTTCGGGCAGCGATTCGGTGCGGTGACGGCCGCTTCGCCTGGCTGCGTCGTGACAGGTGTTGACGGCCACCCGGTACAACCACGTGCTGAAAGCCGAACGACCTGCAAAGCGGTCGGCCTTGCGGAAGACGGTGATGAATGTCTCCTGGGTGGCGTCGAGGGCGGCCTCCCTGTCGCGCAGCATTCGGAGGCACACCCCGAAGACACGATCCTGATGGGCGCGCATCAACTCGTCGAATGCAGCGGTATCCCCTGCCAGGTAGCGCTCTACGAGTTCGACGTCCTGGTCGGCCCGGTAGGTCATTCCGGCAAGTTACACCCGGTGGGGGATGGCGCCACTCATCCCGTGCGGTAGACGATGCCGAGAACTCCCGGACCGGCATGGGTGCCGACGATCGATCCGATCCTGATGACGATGGGGTCGAGGCCGGCAATCTCAGTGACGGCCGTGACGAACTCGTCGAGGTCGTCGGCCTCGCTGTGGATGACACCGAGCGTCTGCAATCGGTCACCGATGCCACGCAGATGGTCGAGCACGTCGTTGAGTGCCCGCTTGCGGGTTCTCACCCGGCCCGCTGCCGTGACCTCGCCTACCTCGAAGGTGATGATCGGCTTCACATCGAGCAGGCCGCCGACGAAAGCCGCCGCGTTGCCGATACGTCCTCCCCGACGCAGGTACTCGAGAGTGTCGAGGGTGGCGTACAGCGAGGTCGCCTCGCAAGCATCCGAAGCGGCGGCAGCCACTGTGTCGAGGTCGTCTCCTGCCAGTGCCCGCTTGGCCGTCTCTGTCACTGCAAGTCCGAGCGCTCCCGATACGAGTCGGCTGTCTACGACCCTGATAGGCACCGTCTCGAAGGCTTCGGCTGCCAGAGCCGCCGAACGATGGGTGGCGCTGATTGCCGATGACATGCAGAGCACGACGATGCCGTCGGCACCGTCGGCCGCAAGTGCCTCGTAGACCTCGGTGAACATCCCGACCGAAGGTGCTGCGGTCTGTGGTGTCTCTTCTCCGCCGGTCAACATCGACCAGAAATCGTCGATGCTCAGATCCTGCCGGTCGAGGTAGTTGGTCTCGCCAAAACGTACGGTCAAAGGCACGACCTCGACGCGGTTCTCGGCCAGGACGTGATCGGGCAGATCGCAGCCCGAATCGGTGACGACACGAATCATGATGCCTCCTTGGTGCCCCGACCGGCAACGTTTGCCGCGTTGAGGACGTCCAGTGACGTCCCCGGCTGTGTGCTCGTCCTCGACGCACGGTGAAGTGCGTTTTCGCCCTTCGTCCTTGCCGGTGGCACCTCTGCCTCGCCCTCGACATCACCAACGCTACCGGCCGGGGCACTGGTGCAAATGGGCTCTCGCAGGTCCGGTCCGGCGATGTCAGCCTGCTTTGAGGACTGCCAGGGGTTCGGAGAGTGTCCGGAACCCCTCCGACTCGTAGAGACGGATGGCAGGGACGTTGTCCAGTTGGGTGTTGAGCATCAGCGACCTTGCTCCCTCCCGTTGGGCCCAACGGGCCGAACTCCGAACGAGGGAGCTTCCGATGCCGCGGTTCTGGCAGGCGGGATCTACGGCCAGTCGCTGCAGGTAGGCGATAGTCACGCCGACACCGGTGATGGCAAACCCCGCCAGGCCCCCACCGGCCTTGCGGACCACATGGATGACGGAGTTGCGCGTCGAGGACATGGCCTCCTCCATGGCATTGCGATCGAAACGCCAGAACTCATCAAAAGAGGCGGCGTCGATCCTCAGGGCCTCGCGGATATCGGAGTTGCTGCCGGTGACCACCAGGTGGCTCAGCGGGAGTACCCGACCCAGGTCGAGGCGCAGCAGCGCCAGTTCGGCGTGGGGCAGGAAATCGGCCTCCCTCCACAACCGCTGCGCCGACAGTGGCAGCGGTGGGGAGAGAACACCGGGAGCACCCATCTCGAATAGGGCCTCGACGCAATCCCCGATGAAGACCGAGTTGCCCCGCTGCATCCGCAGATGGGCGAGGGGCACTACCTGGTTCCAGGGGCGCGACTCCGCCCGGGCCCATCCCCTCCGGAGGGTGACGACGCCCGGCCAATTCCCGGTGACACGGACCTTCATGGATGGCGATGGTAGGTCTGCTGCGGGGCGGCCCTGCCGTTTCGGCGGGATTGGTAGGTGTCGTCGGTATGGTTCGGCGGTGATGAGGGTCCTTCTGTACCACCACGATGTGTTCGCCGACCACGACACGGGGTCGTGGCATCCGGAGCGCCCCGACCGCCTTCAGGCCGTCGTTTCCGGGGTCCATGGCTCGGGCCTAGAGGTGGTTCAGCGGGAACCGGGCCCGGTGCCTCGAGAGGTTCTCGAGCAGATTCACGCACCGGCCTACATCGCCGAGATAGAACGGTTCTGTGCTTCCGGGGGAGGTGCCCTCGACGCGGACACCGTTGTCTCGGAGGACTCCTGGGACGCTGCGCTGCGGGCGGCCGGGGCGGGAATCGATGCCGCTGCCGCTCTGCGGGCAGGGGAGGGGGAGGCCGCCTTCCTGGCTCTGAGGCCCCCGGGGCATCACGCCCTCAGAGCGAGGGCCATGGGGTTCTGCGTGTTCAACAACATCGCTGTGACCGCCGCGGCGCTGACTGCTGCCGGAGAGAGGGTGGCGATCGTCGACTGGGATGTGCACCACGGCAACGGCTCCCAGGAGGCCTTCTACGAGTCGGGCGATGTCGTCTACCTCTCGATGCACGAGTTCCCGTTCTACCCGGGCACCGGATGGCTGGATGAGGACGGTGACCAGGATGGATCGGGTCACATCATCAACATCCCATTCCCCGCCGGCACCGGCGGTGATGTCTACGCCGGCGCCATGGAACGGGTGATCCTCCCGGTGATGCAGGAGTTCGATCCCCATTGGATTCTGGTCAGTTGTGGGTTCGACGCCCATCTCGACGACCCACTTGCCGACCAGTGCCTGGTGACGGCCGACTACGGCCGGATGGCTGCAGAAGTGGCATCGGTGGCCCCCCGGGGCAGGACGATCTTCTTCCTGGAGGGCGGCTACGACCTGGCCGCCATCGAAGCCTCGACTGCTGCCGTGTTGAGGGGGACGGTGGGACTGCCTTTCGGAGACGAGGCCGCCCTGGATTCACCTCGCCGTTCGCACCAGATCCTCGAACTGGTGGAGGGCAAGGTCGCTGCCGAGTGGGGCCTCTCCTGACGGGGCGCTGAGGCACAGGTCAAGCAGGGCTCGTACTCCGCCGATATCACACCGCGGTCGATCAGAGAGACATACTGTGACGAACTCATCAGAACTCGACGCCCTGGTGGACTGGGCGCACCGGTCCGGTGCATCCGATCTGCACCTGCGGTCCGGCCGTCCCCCGGTCCTGCGTATCGACGGCCGCCTGGCGACGGCGGAGGCGCCGCCGCTGTCACCGGAAGATGTCGATCGCATGCTGGAGTCCATGCTGCCCGATCATCTGCAGGTCCCGTTCAAGCAGACCCATGAGGCCGATTTCTCCTTCGGTGACGACAAGCTCGGACGTTTTCGCGTCAATGCCTATCGGCAGAGGGGCCTCACCACGGTGGCCATCAGGGTGCTGCGAGAACCCGGCCAGACACTCGCCGACCTGGGAATCCCCGTTGGCCTGGAACGATTGGCGGCCGAGCCGCGCGGATTGATCCTGGTGACCGGCCCGACGGGGTCGGGCAAGACCACCACACTTTCGGCGCTGATCGATCTGATCAACCGCACCCGCAGTTGCAACATCATCACCATCGAGGATCCCATCGAGGTGATCCACACCGACAAGAAGGCGATGATCAGCCAGCGTGAGGTGGGGGTGGACACCCTGGGGTTCCCCGAAGCGTTGCGCCGGGTGCTGCGGCAGGATCCCGACGTGATCCTGGTCGGGGAGATGAGGGATATGGAGACCGTCGATGCGGCATTGACCGCCGCCGAGACGGGGCACCTGGTGCTATCCACGCTCCATACCCTGGATGCGACGGAGACGGTCAACCGCATCCTCGATTTCTTCCCCAGCGACATGCAGCGCCAGGTGCGCCTGCTGCTATCGGGTTCGTTGCGGGCGATCATCAGTCAGCGATTGCTGCAGCGTGCAGACGGCGAAGGCCTGGTGCCTGCCGTCGAGGTGCTCATCAACACGGAACGCGCAGCCGAGCGGATTGCCGATCCCGCACAGACCTCGATGCTCCCCGAAGTGATAGCCGAAGGCGCCTATTACGGCATGGTCGGATTCGATCAGTCGATCCTCGGTCTGCTCGAACGCCGGGAGATCACCGTGGCCGAAGCGATGCGGCATGCGACCCATCCTTCCGATCTGAAGGTGACCGCCCAGCGTATGGGTCTGATCGCCACATAGGGGCCTGCCGGGGGAGGCTTCACCGTTCCTGGTGACCGGCTGGTGGAGATCGGCATACTTCGGGCGTGATGATCCGGCCTCTCTGAAGTGTGAATGCCAACGCTCGGCGGGGTCCCCGGCCCCGGTACGATGCCGGGCATGATCCCCGCCCGCGTCGAACATCTCGTGCGCGCCGACGGCACTCCCATGCAACTCGCCGGACGCTTCGCCGAGGCCGGTCACGATCTGTACCTGGTCGGCGGCAGCGTGCGCGATGCACTACTGGGCCGGTTCGACCCTGGGACCGACCTCGACTACACGACGGACGCCCGGCCGGAGGAGATCGAGGAGATCGTCACCGGATGGGCAGACGCCGTATACACCGTTGGGGCAGAGTTCGGGACCATAGGGGTGCGCCACGACGGCACCACCCACGAGATCACCACCTTCCGCAGTGAGATCTACCGGGGCGAGAGCCGCAAGCCGGTCGTGTCGTTCTCCGACGACATAGAGACCGACTTGTCTCGCCGGGATTTCGCCGTCAATGCGATGGCTCTGCGATTGCAGTCGAACCCGGAGATGATCGATCCCCACGGGGGCCTCATCGACCTGGGTGTGGGATTGCTGCGAACCCCTCTCGACCCGGGCGTGTCGTTCGGCGACGACCCGTTGCGGATGCTGCGGTTGTACCGGTTCATGTCCACGCTGGGTTTTGAAGCCGATCCCGATGCCGTGGCGGCAGTCATGGTGATGAGGGAGCGTCTGGCCATCGTCAGTGCGGAGCGGATCCGGGACGAGCTCGTCAGGTTGATGGTGGGGGAGCATGTAGCCGTTGCTCTGGAGGGAGTGGTGTCCTCGGGTCTCAGCGAGGAGTTCCTGCCCGAGTTGACTGCGCTCGTCACCCAGCACGATCCGTTGCATAGGCACAAGGACGTCCTCGCTCACACGATTGCAGTGGTGGCGAAGACCCCACCGGAGGCCATTGTGCGCCTGGCTGCCCTGTTCCACGACATCGGCAAACCCGACACCCGCGAGTTCGGCAGGGGCACGGTCACCTTTCACCACCACGAGGTGGTCGGTGCCCGGATGACCAGAGCCAGGATGAGGGAGTTGCGGTTCAGCAGGGAGGAGGTCGATCAGGTGTCCCGCCTCGTTTACCTCCACATGCGGCCCCACACCTTCAAGATGGGGTGGACCGACAGGGCGGTGCGCCGCTATGTGAGGGATGCCGGCCCACTGTTGAAGCGGCTCAACACGCTGGTGCGGTGCGACGTCACCACCAGGAACGCCAGGAGGGAGAGGGTCATCCTCCGGCGCATCGACGAGTTGGAGGAGCGGATAGAGGTTCTCCGTCGTCAGGAGGAACTCGACGACATGAGGCCCCCGATCGACGGGAACCGGGTGATGGCCTTCCTGGGCATTGAACCCGGCCCGGTGGTGGGCAGGGCGATGAACATGCTGCTGGAGCACCGCATCGACGAGGGCCCGTACTCCGAGGATGAGGCGCTCGACCTGCTGCGCTCATGGGCATCCGACGAGAACATCGAGGTGTCCGGGGAATAGGACCGTCGGGAATCTACGACCCCGACCTGTGTGTTGCAGAATCGTCTTGAATAGGGCCTCGTCCACATGCTGCATCTAGATCGATTGAGCAAACGGTTCGGTGATGTGGTGGCCCTCGACGGGTGCACCCTGTCGGTGCGGCGCGGGCAGATGCTCGGTTTCCTGGGCCCCAACGGGGCAGGGAAGACCACCGCCATGCGAACGATCTTCGGTCTGGTCGTCCCCGAGTCGGGCGAGATCTCCTGGGACGATGCCCCTATAGGCACGACGGTCCGCCTGGGCTTCGGGTACATGCCCGAGGAGAGAGGCCTCTATCCCCGTATGACCGTGCTGGACCAGATCGTCTATTTCGGCCGATTGCACGGCATGAAACGCTCAGATGCCGCCGCCGGGGCTTCCACGCTGCTGGACGAGTTCGATCTCGGGACCCGGGCCGATGCCAAAGTGGACGAGTTGTCGCACGGCAATCAGCAGAGGGTGCAGCTGGCCGTCGCGTTGATACATACTCCCGATCTGCTGGTGCTGGACGAGCCGTTTGCCGGACTCGACCCGATGGCGGCGAGTTTGCTGGCCGGGGTGCTGAAGCGGCGCGCAGACGAAGGCGCCGCTGTGATGTTCTCGAGTCATCAACTGGACGTGGTCGAGGACCTCTGCGAGGAGGTGGTGATCGTCAACCGGGGCAAGGTGGTGGCCGAGGGTTCGGTACAGGAGTTGAGGGCGGCCTCGCCGCGCCGTTACCTGGAGGTGACCCTGCGGGAAGGTAGGACCGGATGGGTAGACGGCCTCCGAGGGGTGGAGGTCGTCGAAAGCAACGGAGGGCGAGTGCGCTTGCTGCTGTCTGTCGGGTTTGATGTGGTGGCATTGGCACAAGCGGCGGAGGCGGCCGGCGACGTGGTCGAATTCGCCTTGCGGCCCCCGGACCTGTCTGAGGTGTTCGTCGAGGTGGCAGGCTCATGACCTGGTGGAGGACTGTGCTGCTGGTCGCACAACGCGAGTTCGTTGCACGCCGTCGGGCGGCGCTGATCATCACGGGCGTGCTGATCACAGTCGCCGTAGGGGTGGTAGTGCTGATCTCCGCCACCACATCGGGCAGTTCGAATCCGGCCCGACTCACTGCCACAGAGGCCGATGAGGTGCTGGGATCGATGGGCGTCATGATCATGTTCATGGCCATCATCATGACCGGGCAGGTGATCCTGCTGGGTGTGGCCGAGGAGAAGAACAGCAGGGTGGCCGAGGTGGTGCTGGGGGCTATGCGGCCCAGGCTGCTGTTGCTCGGGAAGGTGATATCGATCGGCCTGATCGGTCTCTTCGAGGTCCTGCTGACCGGAGCCCTG
>CBDUUY010000062.1:0-10649 GCA_965370535.1 uncultured bacterium | reverse complement strand
GAACCGGGCAGACCGAACCGGGCAGACCGAACCGGGCAGACCGAACCGGGCAGACCGAACCGGGCAGACTGGATGAGGCCTCGACGACTCCGGGGCCGATCAGGCTCCTCGCCGTGTGCAAACAACCCGCATGTCCGGGCCGATCTGGGTGATCGATGTGATCTCCAGGGGAACGGCATCGCTCAGTGTCGCAAACGTGCCTGCAAACACAGGACGGCCGGTGCCGCCGCCCAGGCTGGCAGCCAGATAGAGAACCAATCGGTCGACGAGGCCTGCGGCCAGTAGCGCGGAGGCCAGCGTCGGGCCCCCTTCCACCATCAGATCCACCACACCGGAATCACCCAGGTGACGCAGCATGGCGGTCAGGTCCACCCCTCCGGGTCCCGGCAGGGAGATCACTTCCACCGGCAGGGTTGCCGCCGTGGGGCCGAACACGATGGCGTCCCCGCGGATCACCTTCGCATCCGCAGGCAGCGGCCGGCTCCCGGCCACGATCACCGGACGGGGTTGGTGCCCCTCATATCCGTCGATCCGCACGTCGAGGCCCGGGTCGTCGGCGATGACCGTCCCGGCGCCGACCAGCACCGCATCGGATCTGCTGCGGAGAACGTGGCCGTCGAGGCGGGCCTCCTCGGAAGTGATCCACTTGGATGTGCCGTCGGCCGCCGCCACCTGACCGTCCATCGTCGATGCCACCTTGAGCGTCACCAATGGGAACCCGGTGCGCCTGTGATGGAAATAGCCGGGGTCCAGTGCCTCGGCGGCGTCGGTCTCGACCCCCGTGATCACTTGCAGTCCCGCCCTCCTGAGAGCCCCGATGCCGGCCCCGGAGACGCGCCGGTCGGGGTCGACCGCCCCGATGACGACCCTGGAGGCCTCCGAGCGGATGATCGCTTCCGTACAGGGCGGGGTCCGCCCGTGGTGATCGCATGGCTCCAGGGTGACGACCACCGTGCCCCCGGCAACCCGCTTCCCCGCTTCGGCGAGAGCGACGATCTCGGCGTGAGGGTCGCCGGGGCCCGTGTGGAACCCCCGGCCGACCACATCACCTCCGGCGTCCAGGATCACACAGCCGACCCTCGGATTGGGGTGGGGCATCGTGTCCGCAGCCAGGGCGATCGCCTCGAGCATGGCCTGAGACAAGTCCATCCGGTCCTCCCGGCTCCTGGGGTTGCGATGCTCTGCGGCGAGGCCACCCCTCGTCTCTGGTCCGGATCATCGCTCGCCGGTAGCGATCCGACCGGTCCGGAGAGCAGGGTCGCCGATACCCACCCTCCTTCACCGCCGTGGGAGCGAGCACATCCCACCCCGAAGGGTTGGGCGATTCTACCGGCCCCCGGAATCCCGTCCCCGACCGGTCAGCGGGTGCGGCGGTCGATCTTGTATGCGGAGCCGTCCTCCCGCTTGGCGTGCTCCTTCATCTCGGAAGCAACCGCCGAGGCCTCCCAGGCGTTGCTGAACGAACGCTGCAGATTGGTGGCTACGCCCAGAGAAAGGGAGACGATCGGGAAGGCATGACGCTCCCCCCGCCTGTCGATCACCTCGACATAGCCGCGCAGCGCATCCTGAGGGTCGTACAGGTCGAGGATGCCGTCGTCGAAGCGATCGAGCACGGTCTTGCAGTAGCTCTCGGCCGAACCGGGCGACATCACCAGGATGAAATCGTCACCGCCGACGTGCCCGACGAAGCATTCGGAGTCGCCCACCTCCACCGATGCCTCGACCAGAGTGTTGGCCGCGAACTTGATGACATCGTCTCCGCGCATGAAGCCGTAGTGGTCGTTGTAGGCCTTGAAGTTGTCCAGGTCGGCGTACACGATCGCCAGCGGGTCACCCATCGCCACCCTGCGATCCAGTTCCTCGGCGATCCGGAAATTCCCGGGCAGTCCGGTCAAAGGCGACAGGTCCCGCATCGCCTTGGACCTGCGTAGCACCGTGCCGACCCTGGCCACCAGTTCCTCGATGGCGAATGGTTTGGTGACGTAGTCGTCGGCACCGGCCGCCAGGCCCCGCACCCGGTCCTCGGTCAGCGCAAGAGCGGTGAGCAGGATGACTGCGGTGTTGGCCGTCGTCGGAGTGGTGCGGAGACGCTGCATGACATCGATTCCGTCCACACCCGGCATCATGATGTCGAGCAACACCAGGTCGGGCGGTTCGGCGAGAGCACGTTCGATCCCCTCGACCCCTCCGACTGCCGTATCCACCCGGTACCCCTCGAGTTCCAGGTTGACCCTGACGAACTGGACGATGTCCGGATCGTCATCGATGATCAGAATGCGTTCGGTCATCTCTCCCCGACGGCGGCACGTAGTTCGCGCACGGCCGCAACCGGGTCTTCCGCCCGGAAGATCGCCGTACCTGCCACAAACATATCGACACCGGCTTCCCGGGCGGCGACGGCTGTGACAGATGTGATCCCGCCGTCGATCTCGATATCGGCATCGAGGCCGTGGGAGTCAACCCAATTCCTTGCCTCTTCCACCTTCGACAAGACCTCCGGCATAAAACCCTGGCCGCCGAAACCCGGCACCACCGACATCACCAGCAGCAGGTCGCACAACTCCACAAAGGGCTGCACCGCTGCAAACGGGGTCGCCGGATTGATCACCAACCCGAAGTCGAGGCCGAGAGCCCTGGCCTCAGCCGCCGCCCGCGTCGGGTCCGGCAGGACCTCTATGTGGCAGGACACCAGGCTTCCGCCGGCAGCCTCGAGCGGCTCGAACAGCGACACGGGGTTGGTGACCATCAGGTGGCAGTCGAAGTACAGATCAGTCACGTTGCGCAGTGATCTGATCACCGGCATGCCAAACGAGATATTGGGGACGAAGTGCCCGTCCATCACGTCGACATGCAAGAAATCGACGTGCGCTTCGATACGGGCCACCTCATCGGCCAGGTGGGCGAGGTCCGCTGCCAGCAGGGACGGTGCAACTTTGGCTGGTTTCATCACGGGCAGCGAGTGTATCGCGCACGGTGCCCGGTCCCCCGTGTCGCCCGTCTGCCCGGGTCCCCGGGCGAGAGGGTCGCCCCCGGAGACGGCCGGCGGCAACCACCGCCGATCAGGCAGTTTGCCGGCGGCCCCGGCTGTCACACCTAGGCTCCCCGACAGGAGGTGGGAATGCATCGCTACCGCGTTGAACCGGGCACCACGGTGAACCTGGATGATTGGGACCCGGGCGACACCGAATCGGCTGAGAAGGACTCGGGCAAAGACGCCTTGAGGGAACTCAATACCCGGCTGGAGGAACTCCAGGAACTCCTCTATGCCGAGGGGAAACACAAGGTGCTGGTGGTGCTGCAGGCCACAGACACCGGAGGCAAGGACGGCACCATCCGCCACGTCTTCGACGGCACCAACCCCCAGGGGGTCAAGGTCACCTCGTTCAAGAAGCCGACCCCGGAGGAGATGGCCCACGACTACCTGTGGCGGATCCACGCCCACACCCCCGGGACCGGGGAGATCGCCATCTTCAACCGGAGCCACTACGAGGACGTGCTGGTGGTGCGCGTGCACGGCCTAGTGCCAGAAGAGCGATGGTCGAAGCGCTACGGCCATATCAACGCCTTCGAGAAGATGCTCGCCGATGAGGGCACCACCATCGTCAAGTTCTTCCTCAACATCTCCAAGAACGAGCAGGCCGAGCGTCTCCAGGCCCGGCTCGACGACCCGACCAAACACTGGAAGTTCAGCCTCGGTGACCTGGACGAACGCAAGCGGTGGGACGACTACCGGGCTGCCTTCGAGGAGATGCTGTCACTCACCAGCACCGACGAAGCGCCCTGGTATGTGGTCCCCGCAGACCGCAAGTGGTACCGCAACCTGGTGGTGGCCACCGTGCTGGTCGAGACGCTCGAAGGACTGGCGATGTCCTATCCGGAGCCGGAGGACGACCTGAGCGGCGTCGTCATCGAGTAGCCGATTCGAAGCGGGCCGGTGCCCCATGCCTGCCTCGCATCCAATCAGTGGCGCCCATGCGGGCCTTGCCGGGAGGTTGCACGATTCCCAGAGCTACGGTTCCGTCGCGGGTGCCGAGGAGCACCCCGGACCCTTCGAGCACTGCGACCCCGGGTTGGCGGTCTTCGGCGGGATCGCCCCACACCTCCCACACCTTGATTCGCTCGCCTTCGACGATGCCCCAGGCTCCCGGCTTCGGGGAGAAGGCCCGCACCGCCCGCTCCACCGCAAGGGCAGAGTGATGCACCGGGTCGATGAATGCCTCCTCGGTGCGAACCTTGGCTGCCGCAGTCGCCGTTGCGTCGTCCTGCGGAACGCCCTGCAGCGAGCCGTCCACGATTCCCGGCAGGGTCTCGGCCAGCAACCGGGCGCCGAGGCCGGCCAGGCGCCCCGTCAGCCTGCCGCCGGTCTCCCCGTCGCCGATGGCGGTCTCCACCGCTGCGAAGACCGGACCGGTGTCCATGCCCTCGTCTATCTGCATGATCGATACGCCGGTCTGGGAGTCGCCTGCCAGGATCGCCCGCACCACCGGACTGGCGCCGCGCCACCTGGGCAGCAGCGAGAAGTGCACGTTGACGAAGCCATGCCGGGTGCAAGCGAGCAGTTCGGGCTTGAGCAACTGCCCGTATGCGGCCACCACCGCCACATCCGGGCGCAGGTCGAGGAGCGCCAGCCGATCGTCCGACGCCCGCTCCGGTTGGGTCACAGGCAGGCCCCACGCCTCGGCGGCCACCTTGACCGGTGGCGGCTGGGTTCGTTTGGACCGCCCCCTGGGCCTGTCCGGTTGGGTGACGACCATTGCGACATCGGCCACCGTCATGAGCGCCGCCAACGAAGGCACTGCCTCAGCGGGCGTCCCGTAGAAGACGGCGATCGGCGGCGAGGTCACCGGGACCCCCGAAACCCCATTGCCTCCTCGCGAATCTCCTTCAGCGCCTGCTTGCGGGCACGCCGCGACAGACGCTCCAGGAGCAGTATCCCCTGGAGATGATCGGTCTCATGCTGCAGGACCCGTCCCATCAATTCCTCGCCTGCGTATTCGATCTCGTTCCCGTCGAGATCGAGACCCCTCGCCCTGGCGAATGAGGCCCTGGAGATAGGCCAGAAGCGCTCGGGCACCGAGAGACAGCCCTCCTCGTAGGTCCACTTGCCCGAGGTCTCCAGCAGCACAGGGTTGACCATCACGTGAGGCCCCTCGCCGATGTCGAACACGATCACCTGCAGTGTGACACCGATCTGAGGGGCCGCCAGGCCGACGCCGGGAGCCTCGTACATAGTCTCGAACATGTCGGCTGCCAGGCGGCGGATATCGCCGTCGATCACGTCGACCCTGGTGGCGGGCGTGCGCAGCACCGGGTCCGGGAATGTCCTGATTGGGAAGACTGCCACGACCGGATGTTAGTTCCAGGAGAAACCCGCCAGGCCCCTGCCTCGTTGCTCTCCCCCGCCCCCCACGGGAGAGATGCCCCCGATTGCCCCCTCTGGGCCCGGCCTACCCGGCCGGGCCCTTCTCCCCCGCCGCCACGAGGGAGAAGACGATCTCTGACGCCCATCGAGGGCGTCGGAGATCGAGGGCATCAGAGATCGATGGGATCTGCGTCTATGCGGACCCGGGCGCCTCTCTCTCGCCACTCACGCACCACGCCACGGAGGGCGATACGGGCCGTCCGCAGGTCGCGGCCCTGCACCAGCCAGCGGGTTCGGTCGTGGTGCTCTGCCGGCCCGTGGACATCGGCCCGGGCGCCGACCGCGTCCCGCAGCACGGCATCGGCGTCGTCGGGTACCTCCGCGGCCTCCAGAACCAGCAACTCGCCACCGGGTGGCAGGCCGAGAGCCGCCCGATCCCGCATGTGCTCTTCCAACATCTCGAGAGCGTCGCCCCTCCTCAATGCCGTGATGGCGGGATGCCCGGGATTGGAGGTCTGCACGATCGCCCGGCGGCCGCGGCCCCTGCCTGCTGCCATCACCGCCCTGGCCAGCAATCGCAGGCCGTCCTCCGTGGCCCGATACGAAGGGGCCAGCAGTGGTCCGTCGGCGTCGACTATCACCGTCAGATCAATCGGTCCGAGCGCAGGGAGATCCCGCTCGGTGCCCACCACCACCTGGTGAGCGGCCCCGGCCTCGCCGACCACCTCCCGGCCCAGGAACCCTCCTGCCTCGGCGATGATCCTGCCCATCCCCGACCCGAGCGCCTCGAACTTGCTCCCCCCGCACCCGGGGCAGGGGCCCAGCGCCGCACCGCAGCGCAGGCAGGCAGGTCCACGGTCCGGCCTGGCCCCGCATTCGGGGCAGGTCCGCAGATCACGACATTTCACACATCTGGTGGAAGGCGCCCTCCGATCGGTGAAGATCAGCGCCCTGCCCCCGGCCTTCACCACGGCGTGCAGCGCCCGGCGGGCCCGTCCGGAGATCAACCCTCCGCCCGGAGGATCCTCCCGACGGTCCACCACTTCGATCAGCCCCCACAACCTGCCGCTCCCAGGAGAGCGCTCGATCCCCGGACCTCGGCCCAACGCCTCGCCCGTCGGCACCGCTCCGCACACCACCAGTGGGAAACGTTGAGTGACCGACCGCCGCCACACCACGTCCCTGGCATGCAGGGTCGGGGTCGCCTTGTTCTTCATGCCTCGCCGCCCCTCGTCCACCACCACCGCCAGCGACAGCCCGGCGACCGGCCAGAACGCCAGGTCCCTCGTTCCGACCACCAGCAACCCGGACTGAGTGGCGGCACGCGACCAGGCCCTCGTCAGCCCGGCGTTGCCCAACCCCGATGCCCCCATGAGCACCCGATTGCCGAACACCGCCCCCAGGTCCTCGGCGAGCGCAGTCACTTCTGCAAACGATGGGGCGATCACAGCCACACTGCGATCCGCCGCCAGCACCGGAGCCGCCAACCGGGCCACCGGAGGTCCCCATGGCCCGGACCCGAGCCAGTAACGGGCCCTGGTGTGCCCACCGGAGGCTGCCGCATCCGCCACCCCGGGGATGCCGGCCGCCAGCACGGGCACATCCGCCAGGTCGGGAGACGCCACCCGGCGCGGGAGGTTGGGAGGGCACGCCTTGGCCAACAGAGTGGAGACCGGTGCCACATAGTGGATTGCCGCCCATCGCAGTACTCCGAGCAGCACATCGTCGAAGACCGGCAGGTCACCAGACACGGACAGGATCTCCTTCAACCCGGAGGCGTCGCCGCCGCCGGACCATGTCACATACCCCCGAACCCGCCGTCCTCCGAGAGGAACCCTGACTATCGACCCGACCGGCGCCTCCATGCCTTCGGGTACGGCATAGGCAAACCCGTCGTCCACAGCAAAGACAGGGAGGTCGGGTACGACTCGGGCGATCCGGGCGGTCAGGAGTCCCCGCCGGGGAGCATGGCCTCGATGCGATCCCAGAGTCGGGCCGCCACTTCGGCCTTGGTGGTCACAGGCCACGGGTCGATGGACCCATCGGGCATGACCAGGGTCACCTGGTTGGTATCGGTCCCAAAGCCCGAATCCTCCCTGCCGACATCATTGACGACCAACAGGTCCACACGCTCGTGCTTGCCCTTGGCCATCGCCTCTTCCACCGGCCCGGTCTCGGCGGCGAACCCTACGAGGAAGGGACGCGGCTCGGCCGAAGCGACCCCTCCGAGGATGTCGGGTGTGGGCTCCAGGACGATCTCGGGGGGGCCGGACGATCTCACCAGTTTGGTGACCGCCGGACCCGCAGGGCGGAAGTCGGCCACCGCAGCCGCCAGCACAGCCACATCACTGCCGGCAGCCCGTTCCCAGACCGCTGCGGCCATCTCCTCAGCAGTGTCCACCGGCACCACATCGATGCCGGGGGCCGCAGGAGCATCGACCGTCGTCACCAGCGTCACCGCAGCACCCCGGCGGGCCGCCTCCACTGCGATCGCATTGCCCATCTTCCCCGACGAGTGATTGCCGATGAAGCGAACCGGGTCTATCGGCTCCCTGGTGCCGCCTGCGGTGATCAGCACCCGGGTGCCGTCGAGTGACCCCGGCTCGAACAGGGCATCGACCGCAGCCAGGATCTCCTCCGGCTCCGCCATCCGGCCGGGTCCCTCATCCCCTGCGGCGAGGGCCCCGACGCCTGGGCCGACGACGACACAGCCGTCCCCACGGATCAGGTCCATGTTGCGGACCGTCGCGGGGTGCTGCCACATCTCGGTGTGCATGGCCGGGGCGACCACCAGAGGCGCCCGCGATGCCAGGACCGTCGCCGACAGAAGGTCCTCGCTGAGCCCGTTGGCGATTCGGGACAGGGTGGCGGCGGTGGCAGGAGCCACCACGACGACCTCGGCCCACTGCCCCAATTCGATGTGGGGGCTCACCGAAGGCCCCTCGAACATCTCAGTGGCGGGCGGCGTGCCGGTCAGGGCTGCCAGGGTCTGGGTGCCGAGAAACTGCGTCGCCGAGAAGGTCATCACGGTGCGGACCTCGGCGCCCGCCTCGACCATACGCCGGGCCAGGTAGGCAGCCTTGTAGGCGGCGACTCCCCCGGTGACGCCCAACAGGATGCGCCTCCCGGTGAGCATGGTCCTACTCGCCGGCGTCGACGACCAGCTTGTCGGCGGCGATCTCCTCGAACGCCTGAGAGAGGGGCTGGCGGGACAGCGAATGCACTTGCGGCGGCACGTAGCTGCCGATGCCCTCCCCGAGCTGGTTGTAGTAGGCGTTGATCTGACGCGCCCTCCGGGCGGCCAGGACTACCAGGGTGAACCGGTTGTCGGTGCGCTCGAGGAGCGTCTCGATGGGCGGGTCGATCATCATGAGAAAGCCTAAGGGGGTCGTGGAGCCGACAGTATACCGGCCACCTCGTCAATGGCCGTAGCAAGATCACCGTTGACGACGAAGTGGTCGAAGAGGTCCTGTGCCTCCTCGATCTGCCAGGCAGCGACGGCCAGGCGGCGTCGGATCTCCTTCTCCGGGGTATCCCCTCTGCCCCGGAGGCGCTGCTCCAGCACCTCCATGCTGGGAGGCAGCAGATACACCATCAGCGCCTCGGGAAACGCCTCCCTCACCTGGCGGGCGCCGCGTTCCTCGATGTCGAGAAGCACGTCCTCACCATCGGCCAGGGGACCCGAGATCGCAGCCTTGGGGGTCCCGTAGAGGTGACCGCTGTACTCGGCCCATTCGACCATCTCCCCGCCGGCCACCGCCTGCTCGAAGGCGGCACGATCGACAAAGCGGTAGTCGACTCCTTCGGCCTCGTCGGGGCGCGCCGGACGAGTGGTCATCGACACGCTGAACTCGAAAGCGTGACGGCGGGTGAGCCCCTCCACGACGCTGGTCTTACCGGTTCCACTGGGGCCGGACACCACGATCAGGCGGCCGCGTCGGGGCCGATCAGAAAAGAGTGGCGAGGAGCGCCTCCCTCTGTCGTGCACCGAGGCCCCGCACCCTGCGGTTCTCGGCAATCCCGAGTTTCTCCATCAACCGGTGCGACTTGACCTTCCCGAGACCGGGCAGCGCAATGAGCACGCTCTTGACCTTCATCCCCGCCAGGAACTCGTCGGTCTCGGCCCGCTCAAACAACTGTGGCAGGGTCAGTGACCCGCTCTTGAGCAACTCCTTGGCCTCGGCGCGCCGCCTACGGGCCTCGGCCGCCTTCTCCAATGCCCTGGCCCGTTGCTCCGGTGTCAGCTTCGGTGGTCCCATGGGCCTCCTTGTGTACTCGCCCGTCACTCTATGCCACCCGGGCGGCCAACGCCGCTGCGGCTCTCGCCGGGTCCCGGGCGGCCGTGATCGGCCTGCCCACCACCAGCAGTCCTGCCCCGCGAGCCATGGCCTCCTCCGGCGTCGCCACCCTGTCGCCGTCGTCGTCCAGCGGTCCGTCGGGGCGGATTCCCGGCGTCACCCTGAGCAGATCGGGCGCCACCTGGGCGACATCTCCGAGTTCCCTGGCTCCGCACACGACCCCCTCGACTCCGGCCTCTGCGCAGAGCTTGGTCATCCGGGTCACCATCCTGCCGAGCCCATCCCTGACGCCGGTGGCCGCCAACCCCGCGGCATCGAGGCTCGTCAGCACCGTCTCACCCAGAATCCCCCCGGTGCCTCCGGAGCCGGCCGAGAGCCCGGTGACTGCGGCTTCGAGCATCTCCCGCCCCCCGGTTGTGTGGACGGTGACCCAACGGGCCCCGTACTCGCCGAGCCGAAAAGCGGCCTCCTCCACCTGAGCGGGGACGTCGTGCAATTTGGCGTCGGCCATCACCGCCCCGAGATGCGCCAGTACCCCGATCACACCGGGACCCGGACCGAACAGCAGGGCCGGTCCCACTTTGAAGCCGCCGACATGTGGACCCACGACCCGCGCCAGGCGCACTGCATCCGTTGCGGACGGCATGTCGAGAGCCACGATGATCGGATTCCCGTGATACGGCATGTCCTACCCCTCCGGGCGCACCGAAGCGGCCAGACCGGCCAGCACGCCGTTGACGAACCGGCCGCTGTGCTCGGTCGAGTAGGCCTTGGCGAGCCGTACCGCCTCAGAGACGATCACCGCAACCGGGGTCTCGGCGCGGTGCTGCAACTCCCACAACCCGAGGCGCAGCACGTTGCGGTCGACGGGAGCCATCCGCTCCACCCGCCAGCCCTCGGCGACCTCACCAATCGCCAGGTCCAGCGACTCCAGATCGCCCCAGACGCCCTCAACCAGTTCCGCCGCCTGATCACTGAGCCCGCCGGTG
>CBDUUY010000061.1:0-10651 GCA_965370535.1 uncultured bacterium | reverse complement strand
CGCCATCGCCTTGGCGGAGCAGTCGAGCGAACCGGTTGCACTGGTAGATCTCGACCTGGAATTCGGCGACATCGCCCACCATCTGCTGCTGGCACCGAAGCAATCGATGGCCGACGCAGTCGGTGAACTCCCCGATCTGGATCTCACCGCCCTCAAGGTGTTCCTGACGCCGCACCCATCCGGGATCTTCAGCCTGACGGCACCCGAGGATGCCTCCCAGGCGGGAGACATCTCCCCGGAGGGGAGCGCCGCCATCGTCGACCTGCTGTCCGCCGAATTCCCCTATGTAGTGGTCGATACGTCGGGCGGACTGGGCGAGCATGCCCTGGCCGTCATGGAGCACGCCACCGACCTGGTGCTGCTCTCCGACATGGACGTGCCTAGCGTGCGCAATATCCACAAGGCGATCGCTCTCCTCGACGTGCTCGGAATCACCGAACACCGGCGCCACTTCGTCCTCAATCGTGCCGATTCGCGGGTCGGGTTGAGAATCCCCGAGGTATCGGCCGCCGCCGGGCTGTCCATCGACATCGAGATCCCGAGCAGCAGGCATGTGCCGCTGTCCGTCAACGAAGGCCGGCCCATCGTGATCAGCCGGCCCCGATCTCCGGTGAGCCGACAGATCGGGAAGATGGCCGAACGACTACGGACGCACATCACGGCGATCCCCGTCCAGGGGGGAGTGTCATGAGCCTCAGCGATCGTCTCAAGCAGGTTGCGGACAAGCGGACGTTTGAGGACCGGGCGAAGACCGATACGGGGGATCCTCTCGCCGACTACAAGCAGCACGCCAGGGAGGCACTCTTCGCCCGCCTCGCACCGGGCACCTTCGACATGAGCGTGGACCAGACCGAGTTGGAACGAGCGGTCCGCAGCGAGTTGGCGGATCTCATCTCCGGGGACGGCGTCCCCCTGTCGGCCGACGAGCGCGATCGGATCGCAGCCGAGATCTGCGAGGATCTGCTCGGCTACGGCCCGATCCAGCGATTCCTCGACGACCCGACCGTCACCGAGATCATGGTGAACTCCGACTCATCGATCTACGTGGAGCGCGAGGGACGACTCTCTCGCACCAAGTATCGGTTCGTGTCCAGGGGGCATGTTCGCCGGGTCATCGACCGGATCGTGGCCCTGATCGGCCGCCGCGTCGATGAGGCATCCCCGATGGTCGATGCCAGGTTGCCGGATGGATCCCGGGTGAACGCAATCATCCCGCCGCTGGCGGTGGACGGACCGGTGCTGACGGTGCGGAAGTTCTCCCAGGACCCGTTCACCTCTGCCGATCTCATCCGGTTCGGAACACTGAGCCCCGAGATCGCCGGCCTGCTCGAAGCCTGTGTCGTCGGAAGGCTCAACATCCTCATCACCGGGGGCACCGGCACCGGGAAGACCACCCTGCTCAACGTGTTCTCCTCGTTCATCCCCGAGGACCAACGCATCGTCACTATCGAAGACGCCGTCGAGTTGCAGTTGCACCAGGAGCACGTGATACGCCTGGAAAGCCGGCCGCCGAACATCGAGGGCCGCGGCCAGGTGACCATCCGCGACCTTGTGCGAAACTCACTCCGCATGCGCCCAGACCGGATCCTGGTCGGCGAGGTCCGTGGTGCCGAGGCCTTCGACATGCTGCAGGCGATGAACACCGGGCACGAGGGATCGATGAGCACCCTTCACTGCAACTCGCCCCGCGACGGCCTCGGCCGTCTCGAGACCATGGTGCTGATGAGTGGGATGGACCTGCCCCTCACTGCCATCCGCGACTACATCGCATCGGCACTCAGCGTGATCGTGCATCTCTCCCGCCTCCAGGACGGCACCCGCAGGATCACCCACGTCACCGAGGTGGTCGGGATGGAAGGGACCGTCGTGACCCTCCAGGACATCTTCCGATTCGACTTCTCAGCCGGGATGGACACCGACGGCAGGCACCTCGGCAAGGTGCACCCCACCGGACTCAGGCCGCTGTTTGCACAACATCTCGCCGACCGCGGCCTCGAGTTGCCCTCCTCTCTCTTCGACAACGGGAGCGAGGCACGGTGAGGCGCCTCGCCGCCGCCTCTCTGCTCGCCGGGGTCCTGCTGATCACCGCCACCGCGGCCGGCCAGGACTCGCTCCGCATCGACCAGATCGAGACCGGGCAACATCCGACGGTGCACATGCTGATCACCGCCCCGACCTTGCTGGCCGGTACCGATGCCTCGGCAGGCTTCCTGGTGGAGGAGAACGGCCAGCCGAGACCGACCTCCGCCCGGCCTCTCACCTCGTACCCCCTGGAGGTCATGCTGCTGGTCGACACCTCAGGCAGCATGAGCGGAGCACCGCTGCGATCGGCCGTGGAGGCCGCCCGCCAATTCACCACTCGTATGCCGTCGACGACCCGCATCGGACTGATCGGATTCGGGTCCATCGTCGGCGAGAGACTCGATTTCACCGACGATCCTGCCATCGTCGCCTCCGCACTGGAGGCGCTGACCGCAACCGGCGAGACCGCCCTCTACGACGCCTTGGCCGCCGCCTCCGACTCCTTCGACCTGCAGCACCCGGCACGCCGGTTCATCGTGCTCCTGTCGGATGGCGGCGACACGGTCAGCACCGCCGCACTCGACACGGTCGCCGCCTCGTTGAAGAACGGAGGCATCGGCCTCTACGCAGTTGCGCTGACCACGCCGGAAGGCGACCCTGAGGCACTGGCCGCACTGACCGATCGGGTCGTATCGGTGGACGATGCCGAGGCTCTGGCAGGGGTGTACGACGAGATCGCCGACGAGTTGGTCAGCCAGTACGAGGTCACCTACGAATCCGTGTCGTGGGGTAGTACGGAAGTTCGGGTCAGCGTGACCCACGGCGACGTCCACTCCGAAGCCGTCACGACCGTCGAACTGCCGGCCGCTCCGCCGACCACGGTCACCACCACAACGGTGATCGACACCGCACCGCCACCGACTCTGGATGCTGCCGTCACCGCACCGCCGCCGGTGCCACCCGAGACCTTCTTCACCTTCTTCGGAGAGGGACCCGGTATCTTCGGCAGCGGCAGGGCTTTCACCGCAGGCCTGGCGGTCGTGTTCCTGGCGCTGGTGCTGATCCTCGCCCCCGCCATGGCACCCGACCCGAGCAGGCATCGGCTCGCCAGACCCACATCGGTGGTGTCCGTCGGTGGGGCGGTGAGCGGACTGACGAGGCGTGCGGAGTCACTCGCCTCACGGATTCTCCGCCGAAGGGGTAAGGAGACGGCCCTCAATCATGTGCTCGACAGCGCCGGCGTTGCCCTGCGACCCGGAGAGTTCATCGTCCTGGTCTCCTCTGCCGGCCTGGTGGGGTTTGCCATCGGTGGCATGCTCGGTGGACCGATCCTGGGGCTCCTGTTCGCGATGATCGGCCTGCTCGTCCCGTTGATCGTGCTCAGGGCCCGCACCGATCGCCGCCGGAAAGCCTTCGCCGACCAACTCGAGGGCACGTTGCAGTTGATCGCGGGATCACTTCGGGCCGGGTACGGACTCCTCCAGGCGGCCGACACCATCTCGAATGAAGCGGCGGCGCCGACATCGGATGAGTTCCAGCGGGTGGTGATGGAGGTCCGCCTGGGGCGCGATCTGGTCGATTCGCTGGACGCCCTGGCCGGGAGGGTCGCCAACCAGGATTTCGGGTGGATCGTGCAGGCGATCCGCATACAACGGGACGTCGGAGGGGACCTGGCGGAACTGCTCGACACGATCAGTTCGACCATCCGCGATCGGCATCAGATAAGGCGTCAGGTTCAGGCTCAGAGCGCCGAAGGCCGGCTCTCTGCGCTGGTGCTGCTCCTGCTTCCGTTCGGGCTCAGCATGGTGATCATGGCGACCAGTCCCGGCTACCTGAGCCCTCTCGTGGAAACGACCGTCGGGCGAATCCTCATCGGCGTCGGCTTGGTGCTGATGGTGATAGGCACGATCTGGATCCGTCGCATCATCCGCCCTGTGTTCTGAGAGGAGGTTCGACATCGTGCCCATCCATGTGATCCTCGGGGCGGCGGCGGTGGCGGCATCCATCCCGCTCCTGATCTGGGGCGTCTCCTCTGGACGGTCGCGACGGGACACGGCGTCGCAGAACCTGGCGAGGGGCCCGACGATCATGGACAAGCGGGCCCTGCATCTCGAGGAACACGGCATGGACCGGGCGGTGCTACCCGCTATTCGGGCGATCGCCGATCGGGGTAGGCGATTGACCCCGGCCGCGTGGCTGAGATCGCTCGAACACAAGGTCGTCCTGGCCGGCACCCGGTCCTGGTGGACCACCGACAGGGCCCTGGCCACCAAATTGTTCCTCGGCACAGGGGGCCTGCTGCTCGGTTTCTGGGTGGCTCCCCGGATATCGGGCGGCACCGGACTCCTCCTCGCCATCGCCCTCCCGCTGTTCGGGTATCTGCTGCCCGACCTGCTGCTCCACGGGCGGGCCAAGGAACGCCAGATGAAGATCGCCGTCGAACTGCCCGATACCCTCGACCAGGTGACCATCAGCGTCGAGGCCGGACTCGGGTTCGACGCCGCGCTCGCCTACGTCGCCGAGACCGGGACCGGGCCACTGGCAGAGGAACTGGCGATCATGCTGCGGGAGGTCACCCTCGGGGTGCCCCGACAGCAGGCGCTCCGGAACCTGGTGAGCCGGACCGACGTGCCCGAACTGCGCCACTTCGTCTTTGCCATCCGGCAGGCCGAGGAGTACGGGCTGCCGATCGCCCACGTGCTGCGGATCCAATCCAAGGAACTCCGGATCCGGAGACGTCAGACCGCCGAGGAGCGGGCCATGAAGATGCCGGTCAAGATGGTGTTCCCTCTGGCCCTGTGTATCTTCCCGACCCTGTTCATCGTGCTTCTCGGGCCGGCGATGATTCGGATCCTGGACGCCCTGGGTTCGTGATCGGGTAGCCGATCTCCCACAACACCAGGCCTCGAGGAGGGGCGGTGCCCCTGGCAGCGTCTCTGTCGCGTGCCTCCAGAATGCCCGGAACGGCATCAGCAGCGAGTCTTGCCCTCCCCACTTCGACGCACAGGGCAACCATGGATCGGACCATCTGGTGGCAGAACGCCTGCCCCTCCACATCGAACAGAGGCCCGGACGGTTCGACCCGCCACATCGCAGACAGCACGGTGCGGACGGTGGTGCGGCCCCGTGCAGCCCGGCACAGGCTGGCAAAATCGTGCACGCCGACCATGTCGGCTGCTGCCCGGTTCATGGCATCCATATCGAGCCTATGGGGAACGTGCCATGAGGTGCGGCGCATCAACGGGTCGGGCACCTCCGCTCCGTTGATGCGGTAGACGTACCGGCGACTGGTTGCGGAGAACCTGGCATGGAAACCGTCGGGTGCCTCTGAGGCATCCACCGCCACGATCTCGGGCCCCAGCATGGAGGTGATCGATCGTTGCAGTCGCCCCGGGTCTACCGGATGGTCTGCGTCAAAGGACACGACGTTGGCCCTGGCGTGGACTCCGGCATCGGTCCGCCCCGCCACCACGGTCTCCACCGGTGCCCCGAGCACCACAGCGAGGACCTTCTCCAGTTCGCCCTGAACCGTGCGGATGCCCGGGTTGGCGGCGTAACCGTGGAAGTCGGTGCCGTCGTAGCCGAGGGTGATGCGATAGGTGGGCACTAGAACCCGAAGATCGAACCGATCACCAACCAGGCGGCGTACCCGCCTGCGACGGCCACGGCCGCCCGATCGATCGGCAGGCTCATTGCCACCCGGGTGCCGGCCGCCAGGATCGCCAGGAACCAGGCCGTTGCGACCAGTACCACCAGGATCGGGAAGAGATCCAGCCTCCCGATGGCCAACACCAGCAGGGTCGGGTGCTCCAGCACGGCCAGTGGCAATACCGTCCCGATCTGCGCCGCAAGCAGTAGCAGCAGCACTGGATGGGCCAGCGCGGTCATCGCCAGCACACCCTGGAACGAACCATCCCCGGCGAGCAGGTGTCTGGCGATCAGGTAGATCGCACCGGTGAGGATCAACCAGGCGAACGCCCCCTCGATGATGAAGCGGGCATGCCCGATCACTTCCAGGGCGCCGTAGCCGGAGATGACGACCGACAACACCAGGTAGACGGCGACGACGATGATCACCGCATCCCCGGTGCCGTTGGTGCCGATCACGGCGCGCAGATAGGCGTCACGTTGGAATGTCGCGGCCCGGATCATCTGGCGGATCATCGGCAGCAGGTTAGGGCGCACGCGGGCCGACGGGAGGCTGCGGGTGGGAACAACCCGCCCGGCGCACTCTCACACACCGTCGCCGAGGGCCTTGAGAGCAGGACGCCACAGCGATGCCTCCATGCCTTCCATCTCCTCGAGGGTGGCCCACCGCACATCATCCACCCCATCCCCGGCGCAGGCATCCTCCGAGGCGCTGCGCACCAGATACCGCACGTCGAAATGTTCGTGCTCCGGCCCGCCGTGAGCCACCAGGTGGACGTCGATATCGAATAGCCCCTCCCCCACCATGGTGAGGTCGCACAGGCCGGTCTCCTCTTCCACCTCCCGCAGAGCGGCCTCCCACACCGTGGAGTCGAATGGCTCCACATGGCCGCCGGGCTGCAGCCAGCGCTGCAGTCTGTGGTGCAGCACCAGCAACAGGCGCCCTCCCGCGGGGTCGAGCACAAAGGCGCCGGCAGTCACATGGCCCGGCCCGTACCGCTCACGATCGAACGGATCGGCATCGCCGTCCAGCAGAGCCAGCAACCTATCCAGGGCTCTCTGCTCATCGGGGTCGGCGGGGCGGATCTCCTGGAGCGCGGCGAGAAGGTGATCACGCCGACTCATCACCCGCGGTCCTGATTGCGAGCGTCGCGCCAGGCGATCCAGGGTTCCAGATGGCCTACGGCCAGATCGGGGCCCGTCACACCGAAGGTCAACTGATCGGCCCCCGCTTCGATCAAGGCGTCACCGTGGCCGAGGTCACCGTGCTGCTCGGCACCCATGCCCAGCGACCGCTCTATGGCCGCGGGGTCACGCCCCACCTCGGCGCACCACTCGTCGAGCACCTTGTTCTTGTGAGCAGCGGTCTCGGGGTTTCCGAACCCGTGCCAGATGTCGGCGTGCTCGGCAACGATCCGCAGCGTCACTTTCTCTCCGCCACCGCCGATCAGTATCGGGATGTGCCTCACCGGAGGCGGATTGAGCTTTGCCAGACGGTCCTCGATGATCGGCAGGCCGGCGGCGAGGTCCCGCAGTCTGCTGCCCGCCGTCCCGAACTCGTATCCGTACTCGTCGTAGTCCTTCTCGAACCAACCCGACCCCAACCCGAGGATCACCCGGCCGTTGGAGATGTGGTCGACGGTGCGCGCCATGTCGGCCAGGTACTGCGGGTTGCGGTAGGAGAAAGAGGTGACCAGGGGCCCGATCTCGATCCGTTCGGTCACCTCGGCGAAGGAAGCCAGCATGGTCCAGCACTCGAAGTGCTTGCCTTCCTGGTCGCCGTACAGCGGGTAGAAGTGATCCCAGTTGTACACGATGTCGAAGCCCATCTCCTCCGCCTGGACGGCGGTGCGCCGGATGGTGTCGTACTCGGCGTGCTGGGGGTGGATGTGCACGGCGAGCCGGATCTTCCGCATGGATGTTCCTCCTTCGATGCGCACAAGACCCTAGAGATATCGCACGGGTTACCGGCCGCAACGTCCCTCCGGCCCGATAGGCTCGGCTCATGTCGGCCATCCGAATCTCTGTGGCACTTGCCCTGGCGGCTCTGCTGGTTGCCTCCTGCGGCGACGACGGCAATGTCCCGATTGCCACTCCCGCCGGTACGGGATCATGCCTCCGCGACCAGGTGGAGGGTTGTGTCCTGGTGGGCCTGGTGCTCGACCCACCCCTTGCCCTCGGGGATGCCCTGGCAATCGCACCGGACCTGGGGGGTGAGGCGATTGCCGTCTTCAGGACCGATGCAGTGTGTGTTCCGTCCGTCATGTTCACACCGGCCGAGGAACAGGAGATGGAAGCCTCCCGCTTCGCCTATGTGGATGCCGGAGAGATCGCCACACGCCGGATGGATACGGTGAGCAGGGGGTTGGCCCCGCCCATCACCGGACTCCACATCAGCCAGTCGTACTGGGATCAGTGGGAGTCCGAATGGCACCAGGCCCAGGACGACGGAGTCCTGATCGAGGGGATCGCCGTCTACCTGCCCGATGGCGGCAGGGAGGCCGCCCTCACCGACGGCCGTGTCACCGCCGTCGAGGATCTCGCCTCCCGGCGCACCGACAGCCTCGACCCGGATTATCCGGGTGAGTTGCTGCTCGACGGCAGATACTTCCCCGGCCTCAGCACGACGGAACCCATCGACTGCGGTTGATCAGGGAGCGGCGTCGCCTGCGGCGGGGGCCTTCAGTCGCTCGGCCAACTGGCGGCGTGACCCGTGGCGGGCAAACACGGTGATCACGTCTCCAGACGACAACCCGGTGTTGCCGTCGGGGACGATCACTTCGAGGCCTCTACGGACCGAGACGATGGTGCACCCGCCGGGGATGGCGATCTCCTTGATCGCCCTGCCGTCGGCCACCGATCCGAGCGGAATCTCCAGGTCGAAGAAGCGGGCATCGTCCCCGGTGATGGCGGTCAATTCCTCGGTGTCGCCTGCGTTGAGGCGCTGCATCAACTGGTCGTAGGAGCCTTCCCTGGCGAATACGGTCAGCACATCACCGGCCGCCAGGCTCGTGTTGCCATCGGGCACCTCGACCCGCATGCCCTTGCGCACCGATACGACGGTCACCCCGGCGGGTATGGGGACCTCCTTGAGCAGTCTGCCGTCCGCTACCGAGTGCGCCGGAATCTCCACCTCATGGAAGGCGGCACCCGGCACGATGCGGGCCCTCAACCGCTCTCTGTCCAGGTCGTGGGAGACCTCCTGCCCCAGCGCCAGGTGGTACGCCTCGACGGCGTCTTCGCGCCGGAACATGGCCACCAGGCGCCCGGGGTCATCGGCATCGACGATCGGGATGCGGCCGATGCCCAGGGTGGCCATCCGGGCGAGCACCTCCGACACCGGTGTGGACGGGATCGCCGTCAGCGGCCTGGGGGTCATGGCGTCGCCGGCCCTCACCTGGTCGGACGGCCCTCCGGTGCGGAGGATGTCTGTGATCGTGATGACTCCCACCAAACGGCCGCGGTCCACCACCGCCAGGCCGTGCTGGCGGGTCCGGTCCATCAGACCCTGAACCTCCCCGGTGCTCATCGCCGGGTCTATCACTTCGGGCACAGGCGATGCGACATCACCTGCGGACACGGTGTCGAGTACGTCCACCTCGCTGCGGCGGGCCAGGGTGATCCCGCGCCTCGACAGCGACATGGCGTAGACGCTCTTGGGATGAACGACATCGCCGAGCAGGGTTGCCAGGGAAGCCGCCAGCATCAGCGGCAGCACCAGGCCGTAGTCCCCGGTGATCTCGAACACGATCAGGATCGAGGTGAGCGGCGCCCTCGCCACCGCGGCAAACGTGGCGGCCATGCCGACGACGGCAAACGCACCGGGCTCCAGCTCGGTGATCCCCCACACCGGGGAGAGCACCGCAGCGTACGCCGCCCCCAGGGACGCTCCGATGAACAGGCTGGGCATGAACACGCCGCCGAAACCCCCGGCACCCAGAGTCAACGAGGCCGCCACGATCTTGTAACCGACCAGTGCCAATGCCGACCACCACATGACGCTCTCGGCCGATACCAGCGACAGGAAGCCGGCCACCACATCCTGCCCTGTGCCGAGGATGCCCGGTTCGGCCCAGGCGATCCCACCCACGGCCAGTCCCAACAGGATGGGGCGCAACCACGAAGGGCCCCAGGTGCGGGCCGCCTCGCCGCGCCGCAATGCCGTCAAGAAGAGCAGGCCGACGACGACGGCGAGGAGCCCGAGGCCGACATACAAGATCAGTTCGCGGGGATCCTGGAGACGGTGGGGGAACGCCCGCAGAATCTGCTCCTCCCCCACGATCATGCGAGTCGTGACGGCCGCCGACACCGAGGCGATGACCACGGAGTTGAGGTGGCGGATGGCAAAACTCCCGATGATCACCTCCATTGCAAACAGCATCCCCGCGATGGGGGCGTTGAATGACGCACCGATCGCTGCCCCTGCACCAGCGGCCACCAGGCTGCGAACCCGGTCCTCACCCATCCCGGTCTTACGCGAGATCGACGAGCCTATGGCACCGCCGATCTGCACGATCGGGCCCTCCCTTCCCACCGAACCGCCCAGACCGATCGTCAGCGAGGTAGCGATGATCTTCAGCGGAGCAGAGCGGGTGGGCATGTAGCCCGAGCGGATGGCGACCGCAGCCATGGCCTCTGGAACACCGTCGCCGGCCACCTCTGGAGCGAACCGGTCGGCGATCATCCAGGCCAGCAGGAGGCCGATCGGGACCGAGAAGATGGCGATGACCCGAGCCGACCCCATCTGGTCCGATGCGAGTTCCATCAGGTGGCCGAGGCCCTCGATGGCGCCGATCAGCGCTGAGGCGGCGATACCGACGACGACACCGATGATCGTGGAGACGGCGAGGAAGGCGGCGGCGCCGCGTGGCTCGACGAGGCGCCGCATGGAGGCCCACAACCTGTTGATCATGACGGGAAGGACGTTAGCCAACGGGCCCGGGGCGCCCGGTGATGCCGCTTGGGATGCTCAGACGAGTTC
>CBDUUY010000060.1:0-10695 GCA_965370535.1 uncultured bacterium | reverse complement strand
GCCTTGGTCATATCGTCCACACCGATTCCCAGCGCCGCCGCGTAGCCCAATTCGACGACACCCAGTCCGCCCGGCGTGATGGGCAGGGCCGAGATCAAGCGCACGAAGGCGAACGCTGCCAGGACCCTGATCCAACTCACTTCGGTCTCGGCGACGCCGACGTGGCGCAGAGCTACGAGAAGCACCAGGTACAGCGACAGGTGGCTGACGAGTGTCGATACCGTCAGCCGTCGCCAGCGACTGGCCAGCAGTCCCGAGGTGTTGCGTCGGAAGCGGACCGCGGCATCGCCCCAGGCCACGACGGGCGTCTTGCGGAACACCCCTTTGATCCACGAGATGACGCGGCCCACACCTCTGCCCACATGCTCTGCCAGCCAGTCGCTCTTGAGGACGAGGACGAACACGACCACCGAGGCGATCAGCACGGCGACCCCGGCCAGCGATGCGATGAGCAGACCAGCGCTCACGTCCTCGGTGGCGGCCAGCAGTGCCAGAGCGACCACGGGCAGTCCCATTTTGACGAAGTTGTTCCAGATCCCCGAGACCACTACCGATCGGGTGACGTCGGCGCCGGTGAAACCCCACGACGAGTACATGGCGTAGGTGACCCCGACGCCGAGGGCCCCGCCGGCCGGGAGCGTGTTGGATATGGCCGTCGAGGCTTGATTGGAGACTGCCGCTTGCGGGTACGTCAGGCCCGGGAGCACGGCGGTCAGGACCAGCCAGTAGGTCACCAGGTTCCAGAGGCCGATGAGGAGCAGGGTGATCAGTTCCAGACTGGTCATGGCCAGGATCGTGTCCCACACATCCCCGTAGTTTGCGATGCGCGGCATCACACCGACGAAGATCCCGATGACGACGGCCAGAGATACCACGGCCTGGATCACTCGCTTCGTCGTGACCCCGCCATGGCCGGTGGTGTCGTTGGACGGAGAGGTTCCGCCGCTAATCCTCCACCTCCTGCTCGGGGATGCCGTCATCCTCGTCTTGGTATCGCAATGATGCCGTATTGCGGGCATGCGGGTCGTTTGGGCGGCGGCGCCCGCCGGCGTTTCGTAGGTAGGCGAACCTTACAGAAGGGGATGCGGGTTCGTCGGCGGGCGATCTCCCGCCGGCAATCTCAGAGGTGACAGCGAGAGGGCCTCGTCGATCCCGACACGTTCTCCGCTCGGGGCCGCCGGGGCAGGTCTCATCCACACACATCTGGCGGACGGCAGGCCGCCGTCCATCACGGGCGGGGAGTGCGACCCGCATTCCCCCGGGTCTATGGACCTAGGCTTGCCCGACGCCACAGGAGCAAGTCGAATCCCATGATCAGAGACCCGGGGGATCACCGCCACCTACTCCTCTTCGCCGACCACCGTTGGGCGATCGCCGGTGCGGCCGTGCTCTACCTGCTCGCCGGTGCGCTGTTTGTCGCTATGGGCCTCGAGGGCGATGTGCTGCAACCGCTGGACGACTGGTGGCACGGCCGTATGGTCGCCTCCGAGAGCGATTGGGTGACGCTGCTGGCCAAGACGCTGGACGTGCTCGGCGGGGGCTTCGTAACATGGCCGATCCGTATCGGGATGGCGGTCGTGCTGGGGGTGCGGCGGTATTGGGTGCTGCTCTCGTACTGGATTGCCACGGCCGTGATCTCAGAGGTGGCGATCGGCGTGCTGAAGGTTGCCTACGACCGTCCGCGTCCGCCCGCCTCGCTGGTGGAGACGACCGGGGCATCCTTCCCCTCGGGTCATTCGGTGGCGGCGGCCGCCACCGCCGTTGCCCTGGTGATCGTGCTGCTCGCTCCCGGTGTCCACCGCAGGGTTTGGGAAGTCAGGGCGGGCGTGTTCGCACTGGTGATGGCCATGAGCAGGGTCTACCTGAGAGCCCACTGGCTGACCGATGTGCTCGCAGGGTTGCTCCTCGGCGCTGCGACGGCTCTTGCACTCGCTGCCATCGCCGACGAGGTCCGGTCCCGCCTGCGGTTGGATGGTCGGGCGCCAACCTGACGGGGGTGGGCAAATCGTTGGTGATGGCCGTTCCCGAGGGGAGACGGCGCCACGGCCCCCACCGGCCGTCGTCGAGTATCGGGTGGGGTCCGCTGCCGGATCGGGCTCTCACCGGACAACGGGGGAGTAGCCGGGCCGGGATGCCGTTTCTTGCTGCACGCACCCGGGCTCAGAGTCGTTCGCGGTTGCGGATGCCTTCCCGGGCCGAACTGACTGCAATCCATAGGAACAGTGCAGCACCGAAGCCGGCGAGCACCTGGCCCCAGACGGCGGTCAGGTTGAAGGCCCACATCGCCAGCAGGACACCGGTGATCAGCGAAAAGGCAATGAGTCCCCACTGGATGTGGCCGCAGGCACTGCAGTGCCATTGGTTGGATGGATTGTGGGCGCCACACTTGGAGCACTCGTCGGTCTTGGTCGGTGGCGTGACGGCATCCCCGGTTGTGAGGTAGCGACGTAGGGACGCCATGCAGGTCAGGCACACGTTCCAGTCTGTGGTGTCGCGTTCGACGATCTGTTCTCGCCACATGGTCTGTGGATCCATGCCCGAGATCCGGGCCATGGTGATCACCTGTTCCAGGGCCTCACCGGGAAGTCCCAGTGCAAACGGGTTGAATCCGTTCCCTACCGCTCGCTTGAACTCGGCGTTGGCGACGGTCTCCCCATTCGCCGGCCGGGCGCACACATCACAGAACGCCACGAATCGTCCTTTCCCCGTCGTGTCACTCATTGTGTGGGCCCGGCTCATCGTATGCCAGGGGAGAAGGTCATTCCGGCACCGGGACGGCCGCCGGTTCGATGGCAATACGGCCGCCTGGAATCCCACACGAATAGGGTCGTTCGGCCCGCTGAACGCGCAGGCTACGACCCATAGGATGTTCCGAGAAGTATCGACTACCACCATGGGAGGCGTGTAGTGGCTGAGAAGAAAGCCATCGAAGCCCTGACGACCGAGGACCGTACCTTTCCACCCTCTGACGAATTTGTCGCTCAGGCGAATACCGGACCTGAGATCTACGAGGAAGCCGAGAAGGATTGGCTCGGGTTCTGGCACAAGCAGGCCCTAGAGCGGATCACCTGGTTCAAGGAACCCGAGGTCGTCCTCGACGACTCCAATGCCCCGTTCTTCAAGTGGTTCACCGACGGTCAGCTGAACATCTCGTACAACTGCCTGGACCGGCACCTGGAGACCGGCGGTGACAAGGTCGCCTTCTACTGGGAGGGCGAGCCCGGTGACAGCAGGGTCATCACCTTCAAGGAGCTCTACGAAGAGGTCTGCCAGTTGGCCAACGGTCTTGCCGATCTCGGTATCGGGAAGGGTGACAGGGTCGCCCTGTACCTCGGCATGGTCCCCGAACTCGCCATCGCGATGCTGGCCTGTGCCCGTTTGGGCGCCGCCCACTCGGTGGTCTTCGGAGGGTTCTCGTCGGATGCTCTGGCACAGCGCATCCAGGATGCCGACTGCAAGGCGCTCGTCACCGGTGACGGCTCCTACCGGCGCGGCAAGGTGTTCCCTCTCAAGGAGAACGCCGACATCGCCGTGGCGCAGTGCCCGTCGATCGAGAAGGTCGTCGTCGTCAAGCGGACCGGCAACGAGGTCGAGATGACCGACGACCGGGACGTCTGGTACCACGACCTCATCGAGGGTCAGCCCAAGGAGCGCGCTCCTGAGGTCATGGACGCCGAGGACATGCTGTACATCCTCTACACGTCCGGCACCACGGCCAAGCCCAAGGGCATCGTGCACACCACCGGCGGCTATCTCGCCGGTGCGGTCACCACTCACAACTACGTCTTCGACATCAAGCCGGATGACGTGTACTGGTGCGCAGCCGACATCGGCTGGGTCACCGGCCACACCTACATCGTGTACGGCCCTCTGGCCAACCACACCACCGGAGTCATGTACGAGGGAACCCCGGACTTCCCCGACAAGGATCGCCTGTGGGACATCGTGGAGAAGTACAAGGTCACGAAGTTCTACACGGCCCCGACGGCCATTCGTGCCTTCATGAAGTGGGGTGAGGAGTTCCCGGAGAGGCACGACCTGTCGTCTCTGAAGCTGCTCGGCACGGTCGGTGAGCCGATCAATCCCGAGGCCTGGATCTGGTACAACGAGCACATCGGCGGCGGGCGCTGTCCGATCGTGGATACCTGGTGGCAGACCGAAACCGGCTCGATCATGATCACGCCGCTCCCCGGTGCGGTCACGACCAAGCCCGGTTCGGCCACCATGGACTTCCCCGGCATTCTCGCCGACATCGTCGACGATGACGGCGAGTCGGTGCCGTTGGGCGGCGGTGGGTATCTGGTGATAAAGCGCCCCTGGCCGGCGATGCTCCGCACCATCTACGGCGATCCCGAGCGCTACAAGGAGACATACTGGTCCCAGTACGAGGGCATCTACTTCGCCGGCGACGGCTGCAAGCGGGACGACGAGGGCTACTTCTGGCTGCTCGGCCGGGTGGACGATGTCATGAACGTCTCGGGCCACCGTCTCTCGACGACGGAGATCGAGTCGGCGCTGGTCGCCCACAAGGCGGTCGCCGAGGCGGCCGTGGTGGGCAGGGCCGATGAGCTCACCGGCCAGGCGATTGCCGCCTTCGTCACCCTTCGTTCGGGTGTCGTCGGTGATGAGGCGCTCGTCAAGGAGCTTCGCAACTGGGTATCCGAGAAGATCAGCCCGATCGCCCGTCCTGCCAGCATCGTCCTGACGGATGATCTGCCCAAGACGAGGTCCGGCAAGATCATGCGGCGCCTGTTGAAGGACATCTCCGAAGAGCGTCACCTGGGTGATGTGACCACGCTGGCGAATGCCGATGTGGTCGAGGAGATCGCCAAGATGGCGGCCTCCTCGACCAGCGAGGACTGATCTAGAAGAGACCCAGCACAGACACGAGAACGAGTGCACACAGGCAGGCGGGATATCTCGCCTGCCTGTGTTACGCGTTTAGTGCTTAATAGTCCTGGCGTTAGTGCTAATATGACTGCCGATAGACCGGTTGGAGTGATGCACGATGCCAGCGACGATGACGGCCAGCACGACTGGGCGACCAAAGCGGAAACCGAAGACCTATGGCCCGGGCAGGGTGTGTGCCACCGAGGGGTGCACGGTCAGGTTGTCCCGCTACAACCGCGCCGAGCAGTGCTTCAACCATGCCCCGGTGCGCTTCCCCCGCCTCCGGGGTGAGTACACCGAGGAATTCCTGGCCAAACAGGGCTGAATCCCCGTGCCACCCGACGCCGGGACGCTGAGCCTCAGGGAATGTGCCGAGCGTCTCGGCGTCCACTACATGACGGCCTACCGTTATGTGCGTACCGGCATGCTGGCCGCCGTCAAGCAGGGCACAGAGTGGAGGGTGGCCGTCGAGGACCTCAAATCCTTCGGTTCCCGTCCGACGGGTCCGACGGGTCCGGTCGCAAGGGGAGATGCTCCGTGGGCCCGCCGCCTCCGGGCCCGTATGGTGGCCGGCGACGAGCGCGGCTCGTGGCTGGTGATCGAGGCGGCTATGGGTTCCGGCTTGAGTCCTGAGAGGATCTACTTGGAGGTGCTGGGCCCCGCACTCCGTGAGATCGGCGAGGCATGGCACCGGGGATCGGGCACCATCGCCGAGGAGCACAGGGCCTCTGCAGTCGCCCACCGCATCGTGGGCCGCATGGGGGCGCGCTTCGCCGCCAGGGGCAGGCCCAGGGGCAGGGTGGTGGCCGGCACCCCACCGGGAGAGCGTCATCGGATCCCCGTTGCCATGCTGGCCGACATGGTGCGGGCGGCCGGCTTCGAGGTCATCGACCTGGGCTCCGACCTCCCGACCGAGGCGTTCGTCGAGGCGGTGCAGCAGGCAGAGGCGATCACCGCCGCCGTCAGCGTCATCACCTCGGCGGCATTGCCCGCTGCTGCCGAGGTAGTGGCCGCCATCCACTCATCCACAGGAACACCGGTGCTGGTGGGAGGCCCTGGGGTGAGGGACGCCCGTCACGCCGCTGAGATCGGGGCGGATGGATTTGCCGGAGACGGTTCGGGAGCCGTCACCTGGATCAAGGGCCTGCTGGTGTAGAGGCGCGCCCTGGCCGGGCGAATGTCGTTGGTCGAGACGACACCCGACGGGGAACCGTGTCCGTGTTCGGTTGCACGGCAGCGACACCGGCCAAGCCGGCCCCGGGCCGCCGGTCATCAGATTTGCGGGTTCTTTCAGGGGATTTCGGCCCTATCGCCCCTCGCTCCCACCCGGTATCTCACCGGTACGGCCACAACAGGAAGGACTCTCCTCGTGGATGTCACTGGTCTCACCTGGGTGATCGCCATCGCCGGACTGCTGCTGATGGGGCTGTTGGGTGGGCTGCAACTCGTAGCAGTATTCAGGCCACGGGCCGCCTGGACGATCTCCAATGTCTACGGGGGTCAACCAGATTCCACCGACCCCAGGGCGTATTTTGCGTTCAATAAGGGACTCGCTCTGGCGGATTCTCTGGTCTGGGCTCCGATCCAGATCGCCGGGAGTATCGGCATGCTGCTTGGAGAACGCTGGGGGTTTCTGCTGGCCCTGATCGCATCGGTGCCGTTCTGGTACACGGCGATCCCCATCTTCATCTGGGACCGCGACATGGGATTCCGCCAGAACACCCTCAACTACTGGGTGATCACCTGGGGCATTTGGCCGGCGTTCGGGGTGCTCGAAGGCAGCTACTGCCTGGTGCGCCTGCTCGACTGACGCTGATCGAGGTCGAGTCTCTTGGGTCTGTGCCGTCTGGATTCTGAGTCGGCCGATGTGTTCAGGACTCAAGGGCAACGACGGCCGCAGCAACGGTGATGGCGGCCGTCACGCCCCAGATGGCGAGAAAGGCAAGGCCAACCCGCACCTGGCCCGGCGCACCGATCCGCAGGCCGCGGCGCCGCATGGCCAGCCGCGTCAGGATGCCCCGGCCGGCGAAGTACAGGTAGATACCGCCGCCTACCAATCCGAAGTACGCCCACTCGGCGACATCCAGGACCAGCAGGACCCCGGCGACCGGCAGGGTCCACAGAGTCAGGAAGTCCCAGGGGGCCTCCCCCCGGGTGTCTGCCCAGAAGGCCGGCTCCACATCGCTCTCGGCCTCAGTCAGGGTGAGCCTGACGGCCGTCACCGGCGCGAGCCACGACACCGCCTGGCCACCCCAGCAGACGACGCCCAACACCAGAAGCACGATTCCCCAGAAGATCCCCATTGGCCAACTCTCTTCCGTTCTTCCCATTGGAACCTACCCGCCGGGGCGTTGATCAGGCCATAGCCGCCGGTTGCCGGCGGACGAGCACTGGGATGCCCGCCGCCCGCCGTGGGTGTTTTCGCTTGGGCACGTCCCAGGCCGCGTCCACTCGGAAACCGAAACCCGGCAGTGGGTCTTTCGGCTCTACCGACCGGGCGCTTCGTGCGGCAGCCTGGGTTCACCCGGATATGGGGGGCTGCCCCCGGCAGTCCCCGGAGGAGGCGGGATGCACACCCAGAGGAACATCATGTTGATCGTGTTGAGCGTGATGCTGGTTGGGGTGGCTGCGGCGGCCGGGGTCATCTGGTGGTTGGGTTGGGTGGTTGGAGCGCTCGTGCTGCTCGCGGTGGTCATGCTGCTGATCGGTCTCTACATAGGGGTCATCCGGCCGTGGCACGTCCGGTGGGGCGCCACGGACGATGAGGTCGCCCATGTGATGCCCGGCGACGACCTGGTCCCGAAGGCCGTGGTCACGACACGGGCCATCACCATCGACGCTGAGCCTCGCGATGTGTGGCCGTGGCTGGTGCAGATCGGCTTTGGGATGGCGGGCTGGTACAGCTACGACTGGATCGACAACGATGGCCAGCCGAGCGCCGACCGCATCGTGCCGGAGTACCAGAACCTCCAGATCGGCGATCAGATCGAGATAGTGCCCGGGATGGGGCCGAACGTCGTCACCATCGATCCAGCGCAGGCCATCGTGAGCGCAGCCGATGACCGCAGCTCCGGCTGGTGCCTCGGGTTGTACCCCATCGAGGGTGGAGGGACCCGCCTGATCAGCCGCTGGCGCAACAACTGGGAGGTCACTCCTGCCACTGCGTTCATCATCGCCCTGACCGACCCGGGCGCGTTCATCATGGAACAGAAGATGCTGCGCGTCATCAGAGACCGCGTACGGCAGTAGCTATTGACTGCGTGGGGAGCCGACTCCTGAGTACACCACGCTCGAGCAGGTGTGAGGCCCATGGGACGTCTGCCTTGCCTTGGTGCCCCGGCCGGCAACGTTTGTGGTCGCGGCACTAGGTGCGGGTCTGCGGAGGCGAGCGGAGTTCCTCTCGAGTAGGGCTGATCGAGTGTGCCCCCTCCGGGCAGATCAGGGGTGCTGAAGGACCGATATCTCGACGGAGCGCTGGCGACGGCGAGAGCAATCAACACCTCTGACCATTCGACCGGCTGTCACTCGGCGGGGTGGAGGTGAGGGTCGATCCAGGTCGAATACGTCGGGGGCCAGGCGCCCCGGTGCGCATACCGGGCGATCATGCACCTGTCGAGATCGAACTCGTAGAGGATCTCTTCAGATCCGGGATCGTGGTGATAGGACTCCGCGACAACGGCACGGATGTCGGGGTCGTCGATCACCTCGGCACTGCCGGTGAGGTAACACTCGTCGTCGACATCCTCAGGGGTGAAGGCGTGCAACGCGAACCGGCCGTCCCTGTCCAGGTCCTTGCGCTTCGGCGAGGGCACGATGAAGGCGTATAGGCCCTGATCGGTGATGATGGGGCAGATCGGGTGGAGCCGAGGCCCGCCGTCGGGGCGGATCGTTGCCAGAAAGCCCAACCCGATCCCGTATTGATAGAACAGCCGCCTCGCGCCCTCAGCCATCTCAGGGGCTTGCTGCTCGAACACGATCCACGCGGCCATGTCGCCTCCAGTGCCGGGCTATCTGATCGTAGTGAGAGAGTGCGACTCGTCGGCTCGAACAGAGCTGCCACGGTGGTCGTCAGGCCAATCCGCGAGGTGGCGGCTGCAAGCGCGGCGACCAGGGTCGTGCACTCCCAGAACCCGTGGGGACTCTCCTCTGACTTCCCGAGGAGGTGGTCGATCACTCCGAGCGAGTCAAGACCCGCCCTCTGGGCGCGCTCGGCGGTGGAAGCGAGCGGTATCGCTTGGATCGGGTGATGTGGGCGGCCTTGGCCGGGAGGCGGTTGCTTTCCGGCGCGAGGAGCTTATTGGTAGGGTCAATTCGTGTCGGTCGATACTGGTATTTGCACGGGTTCGTGGGAGGAATGCCCCGTGGTGGTAGATCCGGGTTTGGCCGGCCACGGTGGGGTTGGGTGCTCATCCGGTCGACAAGGATGGGGTCGGTGATGGTTGGGCGTCGGGTGGTCTCGACGCTGGCGTTCTATCCACGGGGTGGATCGGCGCAGGTGGTGCGTTACCTGGGCGGAGCACTCGAGATGCTGGGGCACTCGGTGACGGTGTGTTGTGGATCTCTGGGGCCGCGGGGATCTTCCTCGCATGCGGCCACATTCTTCGCGGGCCTCGACGTACGGGCGCTTGACTTCACCGAAGCGGCGACGTGGTTCGAACAGGGACGGGACCCGATGGCTGCGCCGGTGCCTTTCCATCCGTCGTTTGAGGATCGACCGGGTATGCCCGATCGGGTGTTCGCCTCACTGAACGACGACACCTACCAGCGCCAGGTAGCGGTGTGGCAGTCGCTACTCGAGCGGGTGGGGTCTCCAGATCTGTATCACATACATCACCTGACCCACGTCAACGATGCAGTAGCGGCTCTAGGTGATCGGCCCATCGTGGTGCACCTGCATGGCACTGAGCTGACGATGCTGGCCGAGATTCGTCTTGGCTCCGGAGAGCGGTGGGAGCACGCGGCCGAGTGGCATCAGCGTCTGGTGAGGGCCGGCCGCCGTGCCGATCGTCTCGTTGTGATCTCCCCGGCAGAGCGACGGCGGGCAATCGACCTGTTGGGGGTGGCCCCTTCGGTGATCGAAGTCGTGCCGAACGGGGTCGATGTCGGCAGGTTCGCACCCATCCGTTCGACGAGAGACGAACGGTTGGTCCGGTGGCGTCGGTGGTTGGTGGGCGAGCCGCGAGGGTGGGATGAGAGTGGCCGGCCCGGCACGATCCGGTACTCGGATGACGACATCGAGCGATTCTTCGTGGACCCGGCGTCGGGCGAGCTGCTCCCGGTGCTGCTGTTCGTCGGCCGCTTCTTGGATATCAAGCGGGTCCCGCTGCTTGTCCGCGCCTACGCCGCGGCCCGCGAGGCGTTGGGGCCGTACCCACCGCCGTTGGTCATCTGGGGTGGCTACCCGGGCGAGTGGGAGGGTGAACATCCCCACACGGTGGCGACCTCGTTGGGAGTCGACGGGGTCTTCTTCACGGGCTGGCGGGGACATGAGGATCTCGCTGCGGGGTTGAACTGTGCCGACGTGTTCGTGGCACCCTCGGTCGATGAGCCGTTCGGCCAGGTCTACCTGGAGGCCATGGCCTGTGGCCTTCCGGTGATCGCGACCGATTCGGGTGGTCCCAAATCGTTCGTCAACACCGACCCGGCTCGGCCGAACGGCTGGCTGGTGACGCCGGACAACGAGACCGAACTCGCAGACGCCATTGTTCGGGCGACCACGGGCGAGTCCACCCGACGTCGGCGAGGGCGCCAGGCCCGAAGGCTGATCGAGAGGCAGTTCGACTGGCGGCGCATCGCCGAGCACAT
>CBDUUY010000059.1:0-10705 GCA_965370535.1 uncultured bacterium | reverse complement strand
GGCGGCCGTGAGCGATCGGCAAATCGAGCTTCCGACCTGGGTCGAGCCTGCCCTCATCGATCCCACGGAGGCCCTGGTCGCTATGACGTCGGGAACAATCGGCACTCCCAAAGCCGTAGCTCTCCCTCGTCGGAGCCTGCTGATCAACACCCGGTCCATTGGCGAGCGGTTGGGACTCAACCGTTCCGACCGGGTCCTCGCAGCTCTCCCCATGGGGCACCTCTACGGCCTCGTGGGCTGCTGCCTGACGGCACTCGGCGTTGGGGCTGCCATCGATCTCTTCCCGGCGGGCACCACGCCTACCATCATCCAGAGCGCCATACGCACTCGTGGCATCACCGTTGTACAGGGTCCCCCTGCCTTCTTCCGGCTCTTTCTGGAGTACTGGGGTGGTGACCCGTTCTTAGGGGTCCGCCGTGCGACTGTCGGCGGCGAACTGGTCGAGCCGCGACTGAGGGACCTCCTCCGTCGAGCGTTCCCTCGGGCGGCGATCGACCTCATCTATGGGATGAGCGAAGCGGGGCCCCGCATCTCTCATCTCGACCTCGACGATTCGGCGGCAGTCGCCGGATCCATCGGCCTCCCATTCGATCACTGGCAAGTGGGCACATGGAGCGAAGACTCGGCGCCGGGCCGCCTGGTGCTTTCGGGACCAGCCCTCTTCCTCGGCTACCTCCAACCGGGGGGTGGGTACACCGGACTCAGGCCCGACGGCTCGTTCGTGACGCAGGATCTCGTGTCTCTCGACCCGAGTGGCCAGATGGTGTTCCACGGCCGCGCCGACCGGGTATTCAAGGTAGGGGGTCAGCTTGTCAACGCCACTGAGGTGGAGCAGGTGCTCGGTGAGTTCCCTGGGGTGCGCGACGCCCGTTGCGTGCCGGAGGAGCACCCTGTTCTGGGTCAGGTCCTGATCGCCCTGGTGTTGCTCGAATCGAGTGGCCAGGTTTCCATCGATGACCTGCGGCGGCGTTGCGCCGCGTTGCTCGATCCGGCCGCCGTTCCCCGCAGGTTCGAGGTGGTGGAGTCGCTTCCTCCCCGCAAGGGGGAGGGCTGAGGGATCTCCGGGTCGGTCACCGACGATTGAACTGCGCATCTGAAGCCGTCCCGCGAGAGTGCCTTCGTGAGCGCAGGCTGCGTGCCGGTCATTCGTGGTGGAAGATCGCGGTATGGGCTCATCAGGTGACAGGTCTCGGAAACCATCGCTGGGCGGAGTCATTCGCTGGGGATTCGTGCTCGGTCTGCACCCCGCATCCATCTTCACCAGGTGAGCGCAAGTGAGTGGGTCGTCGGCTGGTCCGCGCCCCATACCAGGCCCGACCCGCCCGAACTGCAGGCTGTGGCGGTTGCCCGCCCCACACCGGTTCGGGTCTCAGGCGGCGAGCACCGCCCAGATGATGGCCGCGACCACGATCCCCAGGCCGAGGGCGAGTCCGATCCTCACCGCTGCCGACCAGGCCCGCTCGGGGCCGTGCGATGGTTGCCGGACACTCATGTTGCGTCACCTCCCTGCACCCGCTCCGGTCACACAGAATGGGCGATCGCAGAGGCGTTGCCGAGACGGCGCCCGGATCCGCCCGAGCCGGGGGAGACACCCATAGGATTAGATCTCGAAGCCGGAGAGCAGGAACCCGCCGGCGTCCGGGTTGTATAGGTTCAGGTCCCCTGGAACACGGCGGCCGCCCCTGGGCATGGCGCGGGTCCGCCGATATCGTTGAGACCGCCATGACCCCACCACACCGGATCACGATCGCCGCCCTGGTGATCGGACTCGCGTTTGCGGCCTGCAGCACCGACCCGGCCACCACCACGACAATCACCACGACCACCACCATGCCAACGGTTGTCACCACCACCGTCACGACGCCGTCCCCCGACCCGGTATCGACCAACTCGGAGCCGGCCACCGCCACCGGCGATGACCCGTGGCCGACCGGCGGATGGACCACCAGCACCCCTGAGGAGCAAGGCATGGACTCGGGCTACCTCGCCGCCCTCGTCGAATACCTGTCCGCCTCGCCCGGGATCGACAGCGTCACCGTGGTGCGCAACGGCCACATGGTGCTCGACGCCGTCTTCTACCCGTTCCCGGCCGAGCGGGCCCACATCATCCATTCCTGCACCAAGAGTGTGGTCGGCACACTCATCGGCATCGCCATAGACGGCGGCCTCCTCGATAGCACATCGGTGCCGGTCGTGGAGATCCTCGCCGATGCCGCTCCGGCCCACATCGACGACCTCAAATCGGCTATGACCGTCGAGGACCTCCTCACCATGTCGGCCGGGCTGGACTGCCGGGACTCCTACCTCTACCAATGGCAGGGCATGCGGGAGATGCGCCGCAGCGACGACTGGGCGGCGCACATGCTCGCCCTCCCCATGTCGGAGGAACCGGGCACCCGCTTCGAATACTGCAACGGCGCCTCGTGCCTTCTGTCGGCGATCCTCACCGAGGTCACCGGTGGCCCGGCCCTCGACTTCGCACAGGAGAGCCTGTTCGAACCGCTCGGTATCACCGATGTCACCTGGCCCTCGGGTCCCGGCGGCATCAACATGGGCTGGGGCGAGATGCACCTCCAACCCCGCGACATGGCCAAGTTCGGGTACCTGTACCTCCACGCCGGCGAATGGGACGGCCGCCAGATCGTCCCGACCGCCTGGGTCGAGGCCGCCGCCAGGCCGCAGATCAGCGCCCGGACCCTCTCCGACTCCTACGGGTACCAGTGGTGGGTCGATGACGGCGGCTACGTCATGGCCCTCGGGTACGGGGGGCAGTACATCATCGTGGCCCCCGAACACGAACTGGTGGTCGTGTTCACCTCCGGCCTCGGCTCTCGCTTCGCCGAGCCCGAGAGTCTCTTCCGCCGTTACGTCGTCGCCTCGGTGGTCTCCGACGGGCCACTTCCCCCCCGACGCTGAGGCAGAAGCCCGGCTCCAGGAGGCCGTCACCGACGCAGCCCGGCCGCCCGAGGCCATCGACCCCGTTCTCCCCCCACTGGCCGGCGAGATAGACGGTGCCACCTACCTACTGGACGACAACGAAGGAGGGTTCGCCTGGTTCCGCCTCGAGTTCGGCGACGGGGATTTCGTGATGGCCATGGACGACGTCGACGGTCCCATCGAGATGACGGCGGCCTTCGACGGCCGCTTCCACGAATCCGAGGCGTGGGGCCGCCCCTGGGCGTTCCGGCCCGTGTGGACCGACGACGAGACCCTCACCGTCGAGTTCCAGATCATCGGCGGCGTCGGGCGCGGCGAATTCAGGTTCGCCTTCGACGGCACCATGGTCCTCTTCCGGTACCTGGAGATGGTGAACGGTACCGCCATCCGGGCAACCGGAACCCGGCAAGAGTGACGCCTTCGAACACCTCGTCGAGGAACCGGTCCCGTTCGACTATCGAGATTCGCTCGCTCACAGTCCGGTCGGCGCTTCGATTGAGGCAGGGGAGTGGCGCTGCCTGAGCCGGCTGTAGCCGGGTTCGGCCGGGAGTCCTCGCCCGGCCCGTTCCCCAGCGTCTATGCCCGAGGAACCCGACGGTCCATCGGTGGTGCTGCCACCGGCATGGGGATGCCGGTACGGTTCGGGGGAGGAATCGATATTGGGGGAGCCATGGGTTTCTTCGCTGTGACCATCGACGAGGCGAACCGGCCTCAGAGGATCTACGGCAAGGCAACGGATCTCGAACTGCGCCGGCGAATCCCGGCGAGCCGTCACGAGTTGACCGACTTCTTCATCTCGGAACCCTTCGGGTTCTGCCACGACCCCACCAGGGAGAGGAAGCGATTCCTGGAGATCGTCGTGCCCGCCCGAACCGCCGATTCGGCGTCGGATCTGGCGTCGATCCCCACCTGGCTCGGCTGGATTGCGGCCAAGACGGGGCCGAATCTCCCGGCGGCTCTCATCCACGACGTCCTCGTCGTCAAGACCGACCGGGACGGCGAACTGAAGAAAGGCTCCAAGGGGCAGGTGCTGACACCCGTCAACCACTGGTGGCGAAAAGAAGGCCAGAACGAGTTCACCAGGGCAACAAAGCCATATGAGCCTGCCGATCGCCGTCGGGCGGATCAGATGTTCCGGGACGGCATGGGGGACGCAGGCGTCGACGCCGTGCGCCGATGGCTGATGTGGGCCGCCGTCGCAACCGCGACACTCTGGGATCAACGCCCCAGGGGAATCCGGGGATGGGTGGATGCCGCCCGGGTCGTCATCCTGTTGACGCTCGCCGCCGCCGGAGCGGTGCTCCTTCCCTACCTGTTACTCGATATCGCCAACGTCGGTTGGGTGCCCTCCCCATTCGAAGGCTCGGTGTGGACGGACCTCGCGGAGGCCGGAGTGTGGGCCGCCGGCCTCACCGCACTCGCTTGTGCGGTGACCGGCCTGGCCGGAACGGAACGGCACCAGTGGGTCCTCGGTCTCCTGGTCCCGGCGGCTGTTCTCCTGTCCTGGGCGGTGGCCGCCACCGTCCTGGGAGGTGTGCTCCTGGGGCTGATCCGGCAGTTCGGGAAGACCCGACGCGTGAGGTACGTCGGCAGAGTCCATCACTTCTACGGCAACCTGGGGGTCGCCGTGGTCGATATCGACGTGACCGGCCTCAAGGTGGGCGACCAGATCTCAGTGCTGGGTCCCACGACCCGCCTCGGACGCGGAGACGTCGAATCGATTGAGGTCGAGAGAAAGAGCATCGACCCGGTGACCGGGAGAGTCGATCTCGAGGACGTGAGGGTGGCACACGTGCAGACCGGGCGCGTCGCCGTGAAGGTGAAGATGGACGCCGGTCAGCGCCTTCGCGAGAACGACAAGGTGTATGTGTTCGAGCGGCCGATACGCCGCAAGGACCGTTGAAGCCGCCCGGTCCCGGCCTGTGAGCCCATTCCCGGTCCGCACCCCAGACCTGCCCGGACCTCCCCGAACCACATGTCGTGGCGGTTGCTTGCCACGCGGGGCGAACCGCAGGTTGCAGTGGTCTTGAAGTCGATCCCGAGCCGGGTTACTTCCAGTACTCGATGATGTAGAGGCGCCGGTCGGGCCTTTCGTTGCCCCGACCGATGTAGCAGTGTTCACCAAACGCTTGGGCGAGCGCCAGTCCGGCCAGAGCATCGGCCTCCCCGTCGAAGCTGGATATCGGGTTGCCGGCATCCATCAGTCGCCACACATCGCCGCTCGTGTTCTCGATGTACAGGTGGGTCGGGTCATGGAGGAGGCAATCCTCGGGCCCGGGGACGGGAACCCTCACCCCGGGGTCGCCGTGCCAGAACTCGTGGATGTACCTCGATGGGTCGGGCTGAGCATTGCCGCGGCCGATGAAGCACAGATTGGTGTGGTTGCCGGCGATGGCCAGGCCCAGCAGAGCGTCCGTCTCGGTGTCGAAGATCAACAAGCCGCTGAGATCGGCGGTGAGTTGCCAGCCGTCGGCGCCTAGGTCCTCGATCTCCAGGGTCGCCAAGTCGTAACCCACGCAGTCTTCTGTGACGAAGGAGGGCAGGACGACCATGGTGGTCGTCGTGGCCGCAGTGGTTGTCGTGGCCGCAGTGGTGGACGTGACCGTCGCAACGGATGTGATCGTCGTGACGGGATTTGAGCTCGTTGTCGCAGGCTCTGAGGTCGACGGGGACACCGTGGTGGAAGTAGCCACGGCGAGATCGGGCCCGTTGCCTCTGGTGGCCACCACCGCGACCAGGATGATCAGCAGGACGCCAATCAGGGATCCGAGTGCCAAAAGGACGAGCCCCAAATGATCGCCCGACGGCTCAGGTTGCGGGGGTGCGGGCGGCGGCGGAGGCAGTGGTGGCGACCCGGGCCCGGAAGCGTCCTCGAATTCAGTCATGCCAGAACTCCAAATCAAGGATACGCGTTTGCCGAACCGCAGAGGTCGGCCGGGCGCCGTGGGTCGGCCGCACACGGGGACCCCTCCTGTTCACGGAGTTCGGCCTGTTCGGGATGATCGCCCTGATCACCCTGATGGGCCCCGGGGGAGGATCCCGCCATCCACGGAGACGGCCGCTGATCCCCCGGAGGCCGGGTCTTCGATACGATCGGAGTCATGAGATGCCTCGGTAGGAGGTCGGCGGCCGTGTTGCTGCTGCCGCTGTTGCTGGCGGCCCAAGCGTGTGGGGGCAGCGGCGGTACCACCGAAACGGCTCATGAAGCCGGTACGGAAACGGTGTCGACGGCGGCCACCACCGCCGTCGTCGCCGCCGCCACCACCACCACCACCAAACCGGACCCCTACCTCGAAGTGAGGCACAGGATGGTCGAGGATCAGATCGAGGCCCGCGGCGTGTCCGACCCGTTGGTGCTGGAGGCGATGCGGACCGTGCCCCGGCACCGGTTTGTGCCCGACGACCTGATCGACCACGCCTATGCCGACCATCCGCTGCCGATCGGCTTCGGGCAGACCATCTCCCAGCCCTACATCGTGGCCCTCATGAGCGAGGCGCTCGGCGTGAGACCGGGCGACAGGGTGCTCGAGATCGGCACCGGATCCGGCTACCAGGCGGCGGTGCTCGCCGAGATGGGCGCCGAGGTCTACACGGTCGAGATCATCCCCGAGTTGGCCGAGCAGGCCACGGTCCGGTTGCGGAGCCTCGGCTACGGGGATGTAGCCACCCTCAACGCCGATGGCTACTTCGGCTGGGAGGAGCACGCCCCCTTCGACGTCATCATCGTCACCGCGGCGCCCGACCATCTGCCCCAGCCGCTGGTGCCCCAACTGGCTCCCGGCGGCCGCCTGGTGATCCCGATCGGGCCCATCGGCGCCATCCAGACGCTGTGGCGCTTCACCGCCGACCCGTCCGGAGACCTGCTGGCGGAGGGCCTCGGGGCGGTGACGTTTGTGCCGTTCACCCGCGACCAGTAGGTGTGGTTCTCCGCGCCAGCGGGATACAGGCCGCATAGCACCCGGCACCCAGCAGCAGCACCAGGGTGAAGCCGCTGCTCAACGCCACCAGGGCGGCCGTCACCGCGCTGACCACCGACAGGGTGCCGTTGATGCCCCAGGCCCACGGCACCAGGCCGGGGGCCTCCTCTTCGAGGCGTGCGAGACCCCTGGGGAACATCGTGCCCATCAAGAACCCGAGCGGCGCCAGGGCCAGTGCCCCGACGGCCACGCGCACGGAGAGGGGCAGCGGCAGTACGGCCCGGGTCAGCAGGGTGATCAAGAACGGGTACGCCGCCGCCGAGACCGCCAGTGCCACGGCCCCCCGGCGCCACGGCACCCATCGGGAAGCCAGGCTCCCCGCCCCCGAGGCGGCCAGCAACCCGAACAGCACCACGGCCAGTGCGGTGGTCGGCCGGCCCAGCAGCAGGATGTAGCGCTGGATCAGCGGGATCTCCACGAACAGGAACGCGATGCCCAGCAGCCCGAAGTAGCCGACCGTCCACAGGCGCAGGCCACGCCGGCCCGTGCCGCCGCCCGCCCGCCTCCCGGCCCTGGAGAACCACAGCGGTGCGAGGATCAGGGCCGCCGACGCAACCATGGCGAGGGCGAGGAGGGCCAGCAGCACGAAGTACCCGGCCCCGCCGAACGGCTGCCAGGTCCGTCCCAGCGTGTCGAACACATCGGAGGCCTGGTCCCAGGTGAAGTAGTGCCCGAAGAAAGGACGGTCGTCGGTGGGTGGGGCGATGTCGAATCGGTACCCGTCGTACACCGTCCCGGGGTCATCCCCGGCGAGCAGGGAGGCTGCAAGGGGGTAGTAGTCGTCCGAGGGGAGCACGTTGAACCGGTTGGCCCCCTCCGGTTCCAGACCGGGGGCGGCGACCAGGTCAAAACGCCGTTCCTCGGCGAAGGCGGCCACGTCGGCCAACTCGACGGGGGTGAACCCGTCCGGCTTCACCAGGACGAGCGCCGTCGAGTAGCCGCGCAGCACCACCACCGACGCAACGGGGTCGGCTCCGGTGCGGCGAACGGCTTCGGCGGCGAGCGCGACCAGGCGGACCTCCTCGCTGGGTGGCACCTGCACCCACCGCATCACCGTCAGGATCCCCCCGGGAGCAAGCCGCCTCAGGTAGGCATCGAAGGCCTCGGTCGTGAGCCGGTAGTCCTCGGCCAGGCTGTAGGCGCCCGATGTCACCGGCCGGTACGGGGTGGTGAGCGCCAGGTCCACGATGTCGAAGAGGTCGGTGCTGCGCTCGATGAAAGACCGGGGCTCGGCGACGACCAGGCGCACCCGTGGATCGGCGTAGACGTTGCCCGGTGTCTCGTGGGCCGCTGTGATGGCCAGTTCGTTCGGTTCGACGGCCGTCACCGTGCCGGCTCCGGAGGCCAGCGCTACGAGGACGTCGAGGCCGCCCCGCGGATCGAGCACCAGTACATCGCCTCCCGGGCGGAGAGAGAACGCCAGCGAGTTGAGCATGAACGGCACGAAGTCCGCTCGCCCGGGGTCGGCGGCCGGGACCGGGCTGAGGTCGTCACCGTCGAAGGTGACGCCGTCCTGCGGCGGCACAGACCCCGTATAGGCGTAGCTGAGCCCGGGCATGGAGCGGATGCTGGTGCTGCGCACGTGATCGACGCGCGACGCTGCGTTCCACCGCGTCGACACCACCTCGGTGTCGGGGAAGAGCAGCACTGTGCTCAGTGCCTTGTACGGCGAGAGGCGGAGATCGAGGAACCCGGGCGGGGCTACGGCGAGGGCGAGCATCAGTGATGTCAGCAGCGCGGTCGTGACGGCCAGTCGCCGGGACCGCTCGGCCGACGCCAGGGCGAATGCCGCCGCACCCGCTGCCGCCAGGGCCGCGGCGACGGCGACCATGCCGACGCCTCCGACCAACCCCAGCCCACCCAGGGCCACCAGTGCGCCGATCCCCGAGCCCAACAGGCTGGCGGCGTACACGTGGTGGGACGGGATCTGCTGTGGCTGGCCCCGTCCGGACAGCAACGTGCCGATCACCAACCCTCCGAAGAAGAAGGGCACCGACAGCGCGAGGTAGGAGACGGCCAGATACAGGGTCTGGACCGGGTCCCAGCCGATGCTGAAGGAATCGAAGGGGATGGCATTGGCGATGGCATATCCCGCCAGGGTCGCGACCGACTGGGCGACGGCCAGCAGTGCCCAGCGCTTCGGCCCGCCCCGGCCGAGTCGAGGGAAGGCGGTCAACGCCGACCCGGACGCCCCGTACCCGAGGAGGGCCAGGCTGACCGTCAGGAACGCGAAGTGATAGAACTGCGTGACCGCGAACACCCGGGTCAGCACGATCTCGAACACCAGCACCGCCGCCGCCGAGAGAGCCACGCCGGCCAGCGCAGCCGGGCGGCCGTGAACGTGCCCTGTGCCGGGCGGGATCGTGGTCGTTGAGGGCAACGGACGCTCCATCACGCGCGAACTCTGACACACCGGAGAGACCGACGGCATGCCGGCGCCGAACGGGGGGCGCTCTCACTCGATCAGAGGTGCCGGAGAACGCAGCGGCGAACGTGCGGGGCTCTTCCCCCGCCGGCACGCGAACCTGCCGAGAAGACGGAGAGGAACGCTCCCACCGGCAGCGATCAACGGAGCCGTTCCTTCCCCTGCAAGGGGGGTCCGGGACGGCGTAGGGCGGGCGGTTAGCTCTGGTCTCAGGAGGGACGAGTGGGGATGTCCCGGTCCTTCCAGGCCACGGACCCGTGCGTGGCGTGCAGCAGCATCGATCGGACCAGCGTGGCGCCCCAGAACACCACGGTGACCGGGTGCAGTGGTGTCGTCCAGAGTGGATCCCTGCCGAGGTGTGAGGTCAGTGCCCGGTTGGCCAGCAGGAGGATGCTCTGGAACACGGCGATCTCGGGGATGTCGTTGCCGATTGCTCCCAACCCGACCCTGACGAATGGTGTCAGCAGGAGTGGGGTGAGCACGAAGGCGACGAAGGAGCCCATCCACGGGTTGTTGCCCAGTGCCCCGTAGGCGTTCTTGGAGAATCCCTGCCAGATGTCTCCCAGTTCGTCGTACCACCGGGTCTCAACGAGGTCGGTGCCGTTGGCGACCCGGACCCGGAAGCCGGCCGCCTTCACGTTGCGGCTCAACTGGACATCGTCCACCACGTGGTCCGGAGCGGCGGCGTGACCGCCGGCAGCCTGATAGGCCTCTCGGGTGACCGTCAGGAACGGCCCGATCGCCACCGCCAGCATCGGGTTGCGGGTGTGGTGCACCAGTGCGATCGGGAACAGGCCGAGCAATGCGTGGGTGACCATCGGCAGCAGGACCTTGCCGGCGACCGAGGTGGATCCGGACCGGGGGAGCAGCGAGACCAGCCCGGCCCCATGCCGCCGCAGCAACTCCACTGCGGTGGAGACGGTGTTGGGCTCGATAAAGGTGTCGGCATCGACAAAACAGAGGATGTCGCCTCTGGCGAGGCCCGCCAGCTGATTGCAGGCCCAGTTCTTGCCGCTCCATCCGTGTGGGAGGGTCCGGCCGGACACAAGCCTCACCCGCCGGTCCCCAACGGCGGCGACGATGCCGGGAGTGGCATCAGTGGAGCCGTCGTCCATCACGACTATCTCGAAGTTGGGGTAGTCCTGATCGACGAGATGTTGGAGGCACCGGCCGATGACCTCCTCCTCGTTGCGGGCCGGCACCAGAACGCTCACCAGGGGCGCGTCGGGGCCCCATGTCCGGGTCTCCGGCCGGCGCATCTCCCTGCGATTCCACAGGATGAGAGCCAACTGGAGGAGCAGGAGGATGCTCAGCAGGCCCTCGAGGAATATCTCGCCGTTCATCAGCCGGTCCCTCCGCCGACACG
>CBDUUY010000058.1:0-10922 GCA_965370535.1 uncultured bacterium | reverse complement strand
ATTGCCCCTCATCGCCGCCAAGACGGTGGCGGGGTCGAGTTCGGTGAACTCCGGCCACTCGGTGGCGATCAACAGGCCATCGGCGCCCTCCAGAGCCTCGGAGGTGCTCGCTACTTGCTCCACACCTTCCACGGCAATCGCCGCAGCGGGGTCGTAGGCACGCACTTCGGCCCCGGCCGCCACCAATGCGGCGGCGAGTTTGATCGCAGGCGACTCCGACGTGTCGTCGGTGTCCGCCTTGAATGCCAACCCCAGCAGTGCGATCCGACGCCCCTCCAGCGAGCCGAGCCCATCAGTGAGTTTGCCGATCACGCGGTGCCCCTGCTGTTCGTTCGCCTCCACCACCGCCGCAAGCAGCACCGGGTCGAGGCCATGCTCACCGGCGACGGCAATCAGTGCAGGCAGATCCTTGGGGAAGCACGACCCGCCGTAGCCGGGGCCCGGCCGGAGGTATCGGGTGCCGATACGAGGGTCGAGGCCGATGCCTTGCACGACGTCGGCCATGTCGGCACCGACGAGGTCGGCAATGTTGGCGATCGTGTTGGTGAAGGTCACCCGCATCGCCAGATAGGCGTTGGCTGCGTATTTGATCAGTTCCGCCGAAGCGGGGTCGGTCTGGAGGACCGCCGTCTCCAGGGAGGCATGCAACGAGGCGACCAGGTCGGCAGCGGCGGGATCGAGACTCCCGACCACCACCCTGGCCGGTTCGAGCACACCGGCCAACGCCAGGCCCTCCTGCAGGAACTCAGGGTTGATCACCAGCGAACCTGCACAGCCGGCATCGTGCATCCATGCCTGGATGTGCCGCCATGATCCCGGAGGCACCGAGGATTTGACGACGACGACGGTGCCATCGGTGGAGACCGGGGCGATCGACCGGATCGCAGATTCCACAGCGGAGAGATCCGCAGATCCGTCGGTACCGGCCGGCGTCGGAACTGCCAGGAACACCGCCGAAGCACCTTCGGCCGCCTCGGCGTTGGAGGCGTGGAAGGTCAGCAGCCCGGCTTCGATGCCCTCGGCGACCAGAAGCGCGAGGCCGGGTTCATGAAACGGCACTCCCCCCGACTGCAGCAGGGCGAGCCGTTCTGGTCCTGCCTCACCCACCCGGACTCTCATGCCGTGGTGGGTGAATCCGACGGCGGTGACGAGACCCACATGGCCGGCCCCGAGCACTGCCAGCTGATGTGAGGCGCCTTCTGATGGATCAACTGATGGCATCGGCCCCGACGATAACGACCACATCGACTCCATTGGGTGTTGCTCCGGTGGCCGCCTCCCCGAATCCGAGGAGTTCGACGATCGCTTCGGCCTGCGGAAGCGCCCCGGGTCGGGCCACGATCAGGGTCGTTTGGTAGTCGCTGCGGCCCGAGTTGCTCACCCCGGTGATGTCGTAGCCGCCTGCTTCGAGCAGGTCGGCGATGGTGCCCGCGGAGCCGGCCACACCGTTGCCGTTCTGGATCTCGACGGAGGCGGTCCCGATGACTTTCTCCTCGAATGGCACGCCGTCCCGGAACGCCACCAGCGCCTGGGTGCCTTCCGGCTCGCGAGACACGACGTAGGCGACGCCATTCTGGGTGGAGTAACTGACCGGCAGGGTCATGGCGTCGATCTCCGCTGCGCTGATACTGCGCATCTCCCAACCCAGTTGGATGATGTCGTCCTCATTGAGGTTGTCGTCGGAGAGCACGAACCCACCGAGGGCGTTGACCAGATCGGTGAACTCGCCGATCGAGCCCGGCCTGTCGATCTGGGTGATCAGCGCCATCAGCAGATCCTGCTGACGGCCGGTCCGTCCGATGTCGTCTGCACGCACATAGACCCAACTGCCGTTCTGGTTCTCCTGGTACTTCCGAGACCTGACCAACTGCAGGGCCTGCTGGCCGTCGAGGGTGTGAGTGCCGGCATCTATGGAAAAGCCCGACTTCACGTCACGGGCGGCGAAGGGGAAGGTCATCTCTATCCCACCGACCGCATTGACGATCCCGGCAAACCCGGCGAAGTTCACCTCCAGGTAGTGGTGAATCGGCTCGGCTGTGAAGTCTCCAACGGCCTTGAGGATCCCGGCGGCGCCGTCGTTGAAGGTGGCGTTGAGCCGCTGCTCCCTGCCTTCGTAGGTGATCTTGAGGTCCCTGGGAAGGCTCAGCATCTGCACCCTGCCCTCGGCGGGGAGAATCTTGACCAGCATGATCACATCCGCACGCTGGCCTGGATAGTTGCCCATATGGGTGAAGTCCTCGGGCACTCCTTCGCGACTGTCGCTGCCCACCAGCAGGAAGGTGACCGGGTCGTTGACACTCCCCGGCCGAGCGGCCAGAGCCAGGTCGCCTTCCACCGTGGGGATCGCGTCGGACACCTGCCGGGCGGCAAACCAGACGGCGGCCAGGCCGCCGAAGATGCCGACGTTGGCGATGATGAGGAACCCGATGAGTACCCGGCGCACCCAGGGTCGGCGCGGCGGCGCCTCACCCGGGCTCGGCGGAACCGGTATTCCCGGCGACCCATCATTTGGACGCGGCGGTACAGGGGGTGGGGGTGGAGTGAGATCAGTCATGAGATCGGGGGAGATCGTACCGCGCCGTGGGGATAGCCGAATCCGGCGGCACCAGAAGAACAGTCAGGAGGCAGGCCGCACCTCGCAGACCTCCCCCGAGTCGAGCACCACCTCGCCGCCGGAGGTGGACACCACCAGGCCGCCATCGCCGCTGATCGCCACGGCGGTGCCGGAGCCATCGGGATCCCAGGTGATCTGCATGCCGAGGGTGGAGCACACCGACGAGTACTCCTCCTTCCCCCACCCACCGGGGCCTTTCGCCAATCGTGCCAGCAGATCGTCGGCCCACTGTTCTGCCACCCGTCCGGGAGCCCGGGGGCCCGGGTCGATGTCGAGAAGCGCCCCGGCCCCTTCGATCGGATCGGGCCACCAGAGGTTCAGGCCGAGACCCACCACCACCAGCGGTCCGGTGGCCTCGACCAGGATCCCTCCAATCTTGTGGCCGATGAGGATCAGGTCGTTGGGCCATTTGAGCGACACAGATCCCCCCGCCGCATCCCTGGCCGCCAGACCGGCGACTAGCGGAAGCACCCCCCTCATGGATTCCGGCCACCCGGGATCGAGGGCAAGCGAGGCGGCCACCGCCCTGGGGGCTTGAACCCAGTCCCGACCCAGCCTTCCCCACCCCCCGGTCTGCGCTTCCGCGGTCACCAGCACGGGCGAACCCTCGAACCGGACACGGGCTTCTCTCTGCGTGCTGCCGACGGTGCCGAGTTCGACACACACGTATGGTGTAGCCATTCGGGGTCCGCCCGAGGTCGAAGAAACCAGAGACTACCCGGGAGTGCAGTGAGCACTGAAGATCACATCGAGCGTCTGCGGGCGCTGCGCGAAGAGGCTGAGCATGCCGGAAGCCAACGCGCTGTGGACAAGCAGCACGAGGCCGGCAAACTCACCGCGAGCGAGCGGATCGATGCCTTCCTCGACAAAGGCTCGTTCGTCGAGCTCGACATGCTCACCCGCCACCAGACCACAGGGTTCGGCATCGAGGACCGCCGCCCGTTGGGCGACGCGGTGATCACAGGGTGGGGCACCGTAGACGGCAGGACGGTGTTCGTCTTCGCCGAGGATTTCACCGTGTTCGGCGGCAGCCTCGGCGAGTTGGTCGGCCAGAAGATCTGCAAGGTCATGGACCTGGCCATGCAGACCGGGGCGCCGCTGGTGGGCCTCAAGGACTCGGGCGGCGCCCGCATCCAGGAGGGCGTGCAGTCGCTGCACGCCTACGGCCACATCTTCTCCCGCAACGTCAAGGCCTCGGGTGTGATCCCTCAGATCTCGGTGATCATGGGCCCCTGCGCAGGCGGCGCCGTCTACTCCCCCGCCATGACCGACTTCGTCTACCAGGTGGACGGCACCAGCCACCTCTTCATCACAGGGCCCGATGTCATCAAGACGGTCACGGGAGAAGACGTGACCTTCGCCGAGTTGGGCGGCGCCAAATCGCACGGAACGGTCTCGGGCGTGACCCACTTCATCAGCTCCGACGGTCGCCAGGCACTGGAGGAAGTCCGCTACCTGCTTTCGTTCCTGCCCACCAACAACATGGAGGCGCCCCCCTTCTTCACGCCGACCGATCTGCCGGGCCGGATGGAGGAGGAACTCACCACCATCATCCCCGACTCCCCCAATCAGCCGTACGACATGATCAGGCTGATCGAGAACATCATGGACGACGGTGATTTCTACGAGGTGCACCAGCATTTCGCCAAGAACATCGTGGTCGGGTTCGCCCGCCTCGACGGATACACGGTCGGATTGGTCGGCAATCAGCCCGCCGCCCTGGCGGGCACCCTCGACATCGACGCATCCACCAAGGGAGCCCGTTTCGTCCGGTTCTGCGACGCCTTCAACATCCCGCTGGTCACATTCGTGGACGTGCCGGGCTTCCTGCCGGGAGTAGACCAGGAACACGGCGGCATCATCCGCCACGGCGCCAAACTGCTGTATGCCTATTGCGAAGCGACGGTGCCTCGCATCACCGTCATCACCCGCAAGGCATACGGCGGTGCCTAGGTGGTCATGAACTCCCGTTCGGTCGGGGCAGACATCGCCTTTGCATGGCCGAGCGCCCAGATCGCGGTGATGGGGGCCCAGGGGGCCGTCAACATCATCCACCGCCGCTCCGTGGCGGCATCGGACGATCCCGAGGCCACTCGCGCCGAACTGGCCGCCGAATACGAGGAACGGTTCGGCAACCCGTACGTCGCAGCCGAACTGGGGTTGATCGACGAGGTCATCGAGCCGAGGGAGACCCGGCCCCGGCTGATCCAAGCGCTGACGATGCTGCGCACCAAGCGCCTTCAGATGCCGCCCAAGAAACACGGGAACATCCCCCTCTAGCATGGCACCAATGGAGTCCGTCCTGGTGGCCAACCGCGGGGAGATAGCGGTGCGGGTGATCCGTGCCGCGCAGGAGCTCGGCCTACGGACCATCGCCGTCTATTCCGAACTGGACCGTGACGCCCTGCACGTGGAGGTCGCCGACGAGGCATGGAACATCGGGCCTGCGCCGGCCGCCGAGTCCTACCTGAACATGGACGCCATCATCCGGGTGGCCGGGGAGTCCAACGCCTCCGCCGTACATCCCGGGTACGGGTTCCTCGCCGAGAACGCCACGTTTGCCCAGCGGGTCATCGACGAAGGGCTGATCTGGGTAGGCCCGCCCCCGGCAGCGATCACGCTGATGGGCGACAAGATCTCCTCGCGCCGGGCGGTCGCCGCTGCGGGTGTCCCCGGGGTCCCCGGCACGCTCGATCCGCTCTCCACAGTGGAGGAGGTGAGAGCGGCAGCCTCCGAATACGGATTCCCCGTCGCCGTCAAGGCCGCCCACGGTGGCGGAGGCAAAGGCCTGCGGGTGGCCAACGACGAATCGGACCTGGAGGGGGCCTTCGAGGCTGCACGCCGGGAAGCCGATGCCTATTTCTCCAACCCCGAGGTCTACCTCGAGAAGTATCTGGAGCATCCCCGCCACATCGAGGCACAGATCATCGTCGACCAGCACGGCAACGCCGTGTTCCTGGGCGAGCGGGATTGCTCGCTGCAGCGGAGACACCAGAAACTCATCGAGGAAACGCCTTCGCCGGTGATCAGCGACAAGCAGCGCAGCGCCATCGGTGATGCCGCCCTCGCGGTGGCAGAAGCGGCCGGTTATGAGAATGCCGGGACCGTGGAGTTCCTGCTCGACCGGGAAGGCGACCTCTACTTCCTGGAGATGAACACCAGGCTGCAGGTGGAGCACACCATCACCGAGATGGTCACCGGCATCGACCTGGCCGGAGAGCAGTTGCGGGTGGCAATGGGCGAGCCGCTTTCATTCACCGGGGTCGAACCCAGGGGCCACGCCATCGAATTCCGCATCAACGCCGAGGACCCCGCACGGGGTTTCCTGCCCAGCCCGGGTGACATCGTCGACTACCGGGAGCCGGGCGGCCTGGGGGTGCGGGTGGACAGCGGTGTCAGGGCGGGATCGGCCATCAGCCAGTACTACGACAACCTGATCGCCAAGCTCGTCGTGTGGGGGCGGGATCGCACCGAGGCGATCGAGCGCTCCCGGAGGGCATTGGGCGAGTTCATCATCACCGGCGTGGCGACCACGATCCCCTTCCACTGCCATGCCCTGCGCAGCGATGCCTTCACCAAAGGCGACCACCACACCAGGACGGTCGAAGAGGAGATGGATCTCACCCACCTGAAACAGCCGGCCGCCCCGATCCTCCCTGAGGAGGAGGAGATGGCGCATCGGACCATGACGGTCGAGGTCGGCGGGCGCCGCTACTCGGTCCGGCTCTGGGCACCCGAACTGCCCGGCGCCCCGGCTCCGGGTGGCGCCCGGCCGGCAGCCCGGCGGCGGCCTCCCAAGCTGGCCCACACCGCCGCCCCGGCCGCAGACGAGGGTGTTGTCACCGCCCCGATGCAGGGAATGATCGTCAAGGTGCACAACAAGGCGGGCGAGACGATCGAGGCCGACGAACCGATGTTCATCCTCGAGGCGATGAAGATGGAGAACGAGATCCGGTCACCCGCCGCCGGCGAGATCGTCGACCTTCGGGTCGAGCCCGGCGACAAGGTCTCCGCCGGTCAGGTGTTGGCAATCGTCCGGTAGGTGTGACGACCCGCCATCCTGAGGACGGATATCTTCAGCCTCGCTTCGAACGCGATCGAGATCGCCCCGGTCACCCAGCAGTCCGAGCAGAACGAAATCGGCGACCTCCTCGGGCCGCCCACTGAGGTCCGACACGACGCCTGCTCCCAAGCCGAAGATCGTGTCCATCGTCAACGCTTGGATGGCCCGCTGAGCGAATCCGGGATCGACAGCACGGAACTCGCCGGCAGCCACGCCCTCTGCGATGAGACTCCGTATCTCGCCATGGAAGGCCTCACGACAACGGCGCTGCTCCATGAACGCGTCGCCATCGAGCACTTCATCGTTGTATAGGCCTCGAGCATCGAAAGGGAAGCTGATGAGAGCCGCCACGTCGGTGAGTAGATAGGCGTACAACCGAGCGGCCGCTCCAGCCGTCGCCCGCCGAAGCCCCCGAATGAGTTCCAATGCCGGCATCAGATCCCGGTCAAGGAGCCCGGCCAGGACGTCCTGTTTGGTCGGGAAGTGATGGAAAAGTGATGGTTGCCGGATCCCCACCGCTCCGGCAATGTCTCGGGTGGAGGTGCCGTGGAACCCGTGTTTCGCAAATAGGATGGCTGCCTCGGCGAGGATACGCTCCCGCGTGGCGAGTTGGTCGCGTGCTGGGGATTCAGTTGGTGTCGTCATCGAGCGGCCTCCTATCGAATGATAGGTGCATCGGTGAATGCGATCGTTCACCCCCGACATCGTTCACCAGCAGATCCGCCTCGAATGGGCTCTGCCGTCACGACAGGGAGGGATGCGAGTATTGGGCCGGCGGGCGGCTGTGCCACCACGCGGCGATGGTCACGATCGAGCCGATCACAGCGATGACACTGAACAGCGCCGCGACCTATCGTCTCGTAGGCCCATCCCTCAGGGTGACGACATCGACGCCCCCGGGCAACGAGATGCCCACGGGGTAGGCGTGATCGCGGTCACGTCGATGTTCGTCCGGAACAGCCGGTCCACTAGCTCCGGCAGGACGTCCGGCCCACATGGGCGTTGTGACGTCCGTACTGAATCAGATTCCCCGGCTCGATCCCGGTGCTCTCGGCGATGTCGGCAATCGGCCGGACCGTAGCTGCCTGAGCTACTTCAAGATCGGACGGGACGGCGGCTTTCGATGACATGCGGTCTCCTTGCCCGGTTTTCGAACTCGCTGCGAACCCGGCGCGTCTATGCGCAGTCGGCGGGCGAAGGATCGAGGATGTCGAGCAGTTCGTGCATGGTCGGCGTGAGCAGGAGGTCGCGGACCTCACGTAGAGGAACGAGAGCCGCGTCGGCGGCATCACTCCCGGCGGTGAGCACACCTCCGACGACCGTTGCCTCGAAGTCGATCAATACGTTGTGATGCGCCGGTGCCTCGCCGGATGGGCTCATCGTCTCCCCCACCCACACGACGTCCCCAACCCTGACGATGAGGCCGGTTTCCTCCTCAGCCTCACGAGCCGCCGCGGCGGTGAGGGTCTCGCCCCACCGCACCTTCCCGCCGGGGACCGCCCAGTATCCCCGGTAGGGATTCTTGGAACGTTGGACGAGAAGCAATCGACCGCTCTCGATCACGACGACGCCCACGGCGGGCCTGGGATGCGCCGGTCTCCTCGTCTGCACACTCACTGCTCGTCCGCCAACCTCACGTCGCCTGCCCGATCTCGCCGCACTCGCCTATCAATCACTCAGGTCCATTGATCCTATGAATGCTGCAGGTACCTGTCCATGTCACCGCAGTCGGGACATCGACGCCGGCCCGCACCAGAAGGAAGGGCGAGGCCGCAGTGCATGCTCTCCGATGCCCCGCTCCCCACCGTCGGGCCACCGACTTGCGATGGTCGACTCGACCCCGGTGGATGGGCGGCCCGATGGTGGGGCCGGAGGACCGGAGAAGCCCTGAATCCGCCCGAACCGCGGGCGCGACAACACCAACACGCTGCTCATCGAAGGCGCACAACTCGCCAAGATCCGGGAAACCGCAAATCGCGGCCTCTGGCGAGACGGCTCAGGACGCCCATCCGGAGCGTTTGTCGGGCCCAGGACGGCCGGGGATGGCAACCTCAATCGTGTCTCGGATCTCGACGGCCTCCGGGTTGAACAACTTGCCTGAGGCTCAGCGACGGTGTTCGGCGGTGGGCCTGATAGGACGGCTATCACACTTCGGAGCTCGACTCAGAAGCGATCTCCGGCGCTGGGGCCCATAGACTGGAAGTGGGTGGCGAGCGGAACGACGGGCGAGGGCCAAGCTGCGGAACTGAAGGAGGTGCCGGGTGCTGATCGAGGGGTACGACCTGGAGATCCTCACGCCGCCCTGCGAGCCCGGGGCCGAGCGCTTCTTCGCAAAGGCGCATCTGACGGTGGATATCTCCGAAGTTCTGCCGTATCTGAATGGCGCTCTGAGCGGAACTTCGTTCACGCCGGCGGCCAAGGCGTTGACGTGGCAGAAGGATGGCCACAAGGTCGCCTTCCACGCCTTCGAGATCGACATCAGCCACATCGAGAGCCGCGAATGGGCCCAAAAAGAAATCAACGGGTTGGTCGACCTGGTCAATCGCACCTGGGATCGGCGAGAGGAACTCACACCCAGCTTCGAGACCGTTCAACGCCCCACCCCGATGGCGGTCTACCAACGGTTGCCCCAGACCAACTGTGGCCAGTGCGGTGAATCGACGTGTTTCAATTTCGCCCTCAAACTGGCGGTCTCCCAGAGAGACCTCCGAGACTGCCCACCCCTCTACGAGCCACAGAACGCCGAGAATCTGGCGGTGTTGTCGGCCGCCCTCCCTGCGGCCGGCCAACGGTAGGGGGTAGTTGCCTCGCACGTTTTCGTGTGGATCTGCACGGTTGGTGTGGCGGGTAGTTGGTTTGTGGGGGTGAAGCAGGCTCCTCACCCCCACCACACAAGCGTCTTAGGCCGCAAATCAGGCCCAGGCCGACGCTTGGGCCACCAAAGACCGCCGCAGCCCGACGCACCGTCTCGATACCGCCGTTCCTCACCCATGAGCCGGCAGCACATATCAAGGAGCACCCGAGGTGCCGGACGGCTGCGCTCCTGTGGCGGTGTCGGCGCTGCGTCGTCCGGTCAATCCTCGGCCAGGATGCTGTCGACGAGTCGGCTGCCGAGTATTGCCAGCCCATCGATCACCATGTAGAGGTGGGCGGTGGCGTCGAAGAGGACGGATGCCTTCGACGCGAAGTCCTCATCACCCAGCCAGTAGATCGCCGCGATGTCGATGCGTGGGAGCACTGTGAAGGCGAAACCGGCATCGCCGTAGCCCATGGGAATGCCTCCCAGAGCCCGACAGGCGGCACCGAAGCCCCCAATATCGAGCTGCCAGCGTTTCGCCAAGCGATCCGGACCGTAGCCCTGGAAGGCCTGGTTGTAGAACGAACCGTTGGGCAGATCGCGGAAGGTGACCCAGCGTCCGGCAGGCGGTCCACCGTCGGCCGTGCCGAGGTAGGTCAGCACCAGGCTCTGCAAGAAGGAGTTGACCTCGCTGCCGTCGGGTCGCGACACCACGTAGTCGGTCGTGTCGACCTCGTAGTCATCGAGCAGCATCGCCAGCCGCAGCCGGCCTCCGTCGAGAGTCGCCCCACTCCGGCGGGCGATGTCACCGGGCGGCAACCGGCGCAGTTCGGTGCGCAACGCCGTCACCTTCGGTCCGAGCTTGTCGACCCAGATCCGCTCCGGATCGTGCTTGGGCTGATGGTGCTGCAACACCGGGCTGCCTCCAGCTCTGGCAATGGATAGGGACGGCATCAGGGTAGGCCGTACGGTGGATGCGGGTTCCGGTCCGGCCACACCGCTGCTCACCGCGTAGTCGTGGAGAGACGCCGGCCGGCCGGGCGGGCAGGTCGCCGGCCACGTCGAGAGGCTTGATGTGGGTGTGGCGGAAGCGGCGCTCCATAGGGTTCTTCCGGCCATCGGGCCGGGCCATTCCGGCAGTCGCTGAAGGCGTACCGTCCGAGTTGCCGTCCAATGGGTGATCCTCTCTCCGGCTGGTGTGGGCCACCGAGAGGTCACGACGCCCCAGGTGCCTCGTCGGCAGTGGTGTCGCTGTTTCTCAAACGGGATCAGACCGGAGAATCCCCGCAGGCCCTTCCCGCAGAGAGCCGTTGCAGACCCAAGAAACGGCCATTCAGCCCTAGTGCCGGGCCGACGGCTGCGAGAGAGTGAGCCCGCGACCGACGGCACGGGGCCCGGTCCCACCGACCCGTGACCCGACGGTCCAGGTCCGACGAGAGCACGGAGTG
>CBDUUY010000057.1:0-11208 GCA_965370535.1 uncultured bacterium | reverse complement strand
ACCGGAGGGGCGACCACGGTGGCTCAGGGAGACGTGCACGGAGTGCGCTGGGGTACCGCAGGCGGCTATCCGATAATTGCCCTGGCCCCCTCCACGATCGCCGAGGCGTACACACTGACCATGAGGGCGTTCGACCTTGCCGAACGGTTTCGCACCCCGGTCTTCCTGATGACCGACAAGGACCTGAACATGACCATGGGCACCGTCGATCTGAGTCGGTACGAGCGGCCCCCGGTTCGTGATCGAGTCATCGACCCCGACCCCGATGCCATGTATGGGTTCGACCCTCCTGATGCCACCACGCCGATGGTTCGCTACGGGACCGACCGGCCGGTTCGCTTCACAGGCTCGGCCCACGACGAGCACGCCTTCATCACCAAGGACCCGGCCAGGGTCGGGGCCCTCAACCGCCATCTGATCGACAAGATCGAGCAGCACCGGGACGAGATAGAGATGGTCGATGCCGACCTGGAGGAAGGGGCCACAACGCTCGTCGTGTCGTACGGCAGTACGGCCGGGTCGATGCGCACCGCCGTCGGGGAGGCCCGCCGCAGTGGGGTGGCCGTGTCCATGGTGACCGTTCACAGCCTCTGGCCGATCCCGGAGACTGCTCTGGGAACCGCCATGGACGGCATCGAACGGGTGGTCGTCGCCGAATTGAACCCGGGCCTCTATGCGCGCGAGATCGAGCGTATCGCAGGAGGCCGCCTGGTCGTGCCCCTCAACAGGGTCGATGGGGAGATGCTCACCCCCGCCCAGATCGTCGGGGCACTCGGATGACCGGTGTCAACATCACCCCGCTGGGTTCGTACCGCAACCAGCGCGCCTACCCCTTCTGTCCTGGCTGCGGGCACGGGCCGATTCTCGATGCCCTCGACGGAGCGCTGACGAAGCGCAAGGTCGACCCCGCCAAGATCGTCATCGTCAGCGACATTGGATGCAGCGGCCTCTCCGACGAGTACTTCGAGACCAGCGCGTTCCACGGTTTGCACGGACGAAGCATCACCTATGCCACCGGCATCAAACTCGCCGATCCGGACCTCGATGTCCTGGTCATCATGGGCGACGGTGGCACAGGGATAGGCGGCGCCCATCTGATCAACGCTGCCAGGCGCAATGTCGGTATCACCGTCATCGTCATGAACAACCTCAACTTCGGGATGACCGGCGGCCAGCATTCCACCACCACCCCGGCCGGTGCCATCACGACCACGACGCCATTGGGAAACCTGGAGAGCCCCCTCGACATCTGCGGCACCGCCGGGGTCAACGGGGCGGCAATGGCATACCGGGGAACCTCCTTCGACGACGACCTGAGCGACCGGATCGCAGAGGCCATGGATCACCCCGGGTTTGCGATCCTCGACATCTGGGAACTGTGCACGGCCTACTACGTCAGGACCAACCGACTATCCAGAGCCGGCATGGAAGAGACCATGGAAAGCCTCGGCCTGCCCAGGGGATTCATCGCCCGGCGGGATGTGGAGGAGTACGCCGCCGCCTACCGCAGGATGAGTGAGGCCGCCGGGGGTGAGCCGGTGCGGCCCGAGAGCATCCAGACCTCCTTCGAGTCCTCTCTGGAAGGGCGAAGGGCCGTCTATCTTGCCGGTGCTGCCGGTGGACGCGTGCTCTCTGCTGCACGACACGCGGCCAGGGCCGCCATCGCCAGCGGATTGTGGGCTGCCCAGCGGGACGATTACCCCATCACCGTCAAGGCCGGGCACAGCATTGCCACCCTGGTGGTCGACCCCGAGCCGATCGAGGATGTCACCCCGGCTCCCGATGCCGTGGTGCTGGTGGCAGCGGAGGGGCATGCCGGCGCGGCCAAGGCGGCATCCCGTCTCGAATCCGGGGGCCTGTTCGTGACACTCCCAGATCTCCCTGAAGTGGCTCATGGGGGCACCACGGTGGAACTGGATCCTTCCATAGCGGGTATGCGCCTCGCAAAAGGCGACCTGGCGCTGGCGGCGACGGCCGCAGTCGTCGAGTTGCTCGGCTTGTTCCCCATCGATGCGCTTCAGGCATCCGTAGCGAGTGCACCCAAGGGGGCAGATCGTATGGTGGAAGTCGTCGAAGCCGGGGCGCTCATGGCCGCCGCAACCCGGGGGCGTTCGGCCTGAGGCGGCGCCCCCGTTGGCCATCGAGGCGACGTTGGAGATACCCGGGCGTGTGGCTACGGCGGCCATCATCCTCTGATGGCCCGGGCCAACCGCCGATCGCCGAGTACCCTGCCGCTGCGTGAAACGAGCAGCCACTCTCCTCGCCATCGCCCTGGCCTCCGGGGCCTGCGGCGGGGGCCAGGCCACCACCCCGCCGGACCCGTCGCTGGACGTCGATGCTCTCATCCTGCGCGCTGCGGACGCCATGGCCGGTCTGGAGACGGCCAGATTCACCATGGAACGCACGGGTGCCCCCGTCGAAGTCGCCGGACTCGAGTTCGTATCGGCTGAAGGTCAGTATGCCGCCCCCGCCGCGGCCAGGGCACTGCTGCAAGTGAGGGTGTCCGATCTATCCATCGAAGTGGGCACCATCGCGATCGACGAAAGGGTATGGCTGACCAACCCTCTCACCGGCCGCTGGGAGGAGATCCCCGATGGCACCGGATTCAACATAGCAATCGTGTTCGACGCTGATGTCGGGTGGGTGCCGCTGCTGACTGATGATCTCAGCGATATCTCCTATCTCGGCACCATGGATGAAGGCAACGGGCCCCGCCACGTCATCCACGGGTCGATTGCAGCGGTGCGGGTCGAGTTCCTGACGGCAGGCCTGGTCGAAGCCCAATCTGTGGAGTCCGACATCTGGATACACCCGGAGACGGGCCACATCACCAGGGTGGAGTTCGCCACCGACGATCGTGGAGCCGTCAGCGAATGGATCATCAGGCTCTCCGAGTTCGACGAACCGGTGACCATCGACCCGCCTGCCGGGTTCTGACGGTGCAGCGCCGCCCATCCCCCGGCGTCATCCTGGCCGTGGTCTCGTTCGGGGTGTTCATCGCCGCCGACGATCTCACCGTGGCTGCCACCATGCTCCGCCAGATCATCGGCGATCTCGAGATCCCGCTTCCCGAGGGGATGAACGAAGCGGCCTGGATCATCAACGCATATCTGGTCGCCTACGTCGCCGTCATGCCGTTCATGGGGCGCCTCAGCGACGTTCTGGGGCGACGCAAGGTCTACGTCGGGGCACTCACCCTCTTCCTGATCGGGTCGATCTGGGTGCCTCTGGCGGGCTCACTCGGATGGTTCATCGCCGGCCGGGTGCTGACCGCCATCGGGGGCGGGGCGATGGTGCCGGTCGCCCTTGCCGTGATCGGGGACGTGTATGAGGAGCGCAAGCGTCCCACCGCCCTGGGAGTGCTGGCTGCGGTCGACACGATCGGCTGGGTCTGGGGGCCCCTGTTCGGTGCAATGCTGGTCCGGTTCCTCGACTGGCGATGGCAGTTCCACCTCAACGTGCCGCTGGCGATCATCGGGATGGCCGCGGTCTGGTGGGCGCTGCGTGACCTCGACCGCCCCGCCGAGCGCCGTCGTATGGATTGGCCTGCGGCAGCAGCCCTCTCGGCGGCCCTGGTTGCTCTCAACATCGCCTTGCTGCAGAGCGGGGAGATCTCCGGGGTCGCCGAACTGGCCGAACTCACCGGGGATCGCATCATCTCCCCCGTGCCCGTCCTCATCGTGGCTGCCGCTGCATTTGTCGTCTTCGGCTGGCTCGAATGGAGAAGCAGGGACCCGCTCATCGATCTACGTCTGTTTGCCAGACCAAACCTGGCGCCGGCGCTGGCCATCAACTTCCTGGTGGGCGCCGCATTGGTGGTGGCAATGGTGGATGTGCCGCTGTTCGTCAATCTGGTGGTGGAGACGGACCTCAAACGGGCTGCGGTCGCCAGTGGCTGGGTGCTCAGTGCCCTGACGGCATCGATGGCGGTCACGGCATACGCGGGTGGCGTCTTGACTTCCCGCACCTGGTACCGCCCGGTGATCACGGGGGGCCTGCTTCTGTGCGTCGCCGGTTTCGTGCTGATGGGGTGGTCGTGGGATCCGGGCACCGGCATGGGCGCCATGGCACTGCACCTCGCAGTGTTGGGTGCCGGTTTCGGGTTCATCATTGCTCCCACCAACGCCGCCGTCGTGGACGCGGTGCCCGCCGACCGGCGGGGAGTCGCCGGCGGGCTGGTCATCCTGGCCCGTCTTTTGGGCCTGGCGGTGGGATTGTCGGGCCTCACGGCCTGGTTCCTACATCGCTTCGAGGCTCTGCGCAGCAGCCTCGAGCTTCCGCCGATCGGCGACCCGGGTTACGACGCCGCCCTCCGTGCAGCCAGGGAGACGGTGACCGCCTCGGCCCTCGGAGAGACGTTCATGTTCTCGGCCGCGGTCATCGGGGTCGCACTGGTGGTGGCGATGGCTCTCCGACCCAGGGATCGGACCGGGATCACTTCCTGACGGCGGTGGCACTCCGGTAGCCGGTGCGGGCCACTTTCACCTGCTGGATGGTCACGAAGGCAGCCGGGTTGGCCCGGTAGACGATGCGGAGCACCTCCCGCAGCCGTTTGCGGGGCACGACCGTCAGCGCCAGGCGCACCTCGCCCTGCAGACCTTCGCCGTTCAGCACGGTCACGCCGAAGCCGGCCTTACGTAGCGGCACCGCCGATTGAGGGGATTCGACGGGTGCGACGATGCGGACGATGCTGGTGCCCATAGCCAGCCAGCGTTCGATGGTCACTCCCATCAGGGTGCCCGCTCCGAACCCGGCAGCGAAGGCGACCATCCTCACGGGGTCATCGAGGTTGCGGAGCACCTGGCTGACCGCGATCACCCAAATGAAGGATTCCAGGAAACCGACCAGACCGGCCTTCCAACCCTCGCCCCTGGTCAGCAGGACGATCCGCATCGTGCCCAGGGACACATCGATGAGGCGGAGGCCGAAGATCAGGAGTGCTGATAGAAAGACATCCATGGTCCAGAGATTCTACGACTGCCTTGACCAGTGACTGCACCGATCGACACAATCGGGTTCTCCGGCCGGTCTGCCGCGCCCCCGTTCGGCCAGCCTCACCGAGGCGCTAGCGTGCAGGCAGGCACCGCTGATCGGTGGCAGAGGAGGGACGGATGATCTCGTTTGGCATGCACTGGTGTGGCGCGGGGGAATTGTGGTGACCGCATTTCTCGGTTCGCTCGGCACCCTTGCCGCTGTGGGCTTCGCCGTGCTGCTGGCAGTAAGGGGATTCATCGGTCTGTTCCATCCCGAGCGCGCCGGGTCGGATCGGCTGCGGCTTCCGGCCATCGGACTCCTCGCCTCGTCCCTGCTGACCATGTTTGCAATCGAATTGGGCCTGCTGACCAACGATCTCTCCGTGCACTACATCGCCAACAACTCGGCCGCCAGCACCCCCCTGCTCTACAAGATCGCCAGCGCCTGGGGAGCCCTGGAGGGCAGCCTGGTGCTCTGGGGACTGGTCCTGGCCTTGTTCACCTTCTTCATCTGGCGGGCGATGGCCCACCTGGATGGTCCGGATCCCCTCTGGGCGGGCGCCCTTGCCGTCATGGGGGTCATCTCGGCTTTCTTCTTCTTCCTCATGGCGTCGGTCTCCAATCCCTTCGAGGTCTGCACCGCCACCAACGGGTTCGGGTGCGCGGCAGCCAGTGCATGGCCGTTCTCGAATGTCGTCACACCGGATTTCGGCTTGGGTCCCAATCCTCTGCTCCAGAACCACCCGCTGATGGCGGTGCACCCGCCGATGCTCTACATCGGCTACGTCGGCATGTCTGCGCCGTTTGCCTTTGCGATGGCGGCCCTGCTGCGAGGCGAGAGCGGTGCGCGTTGGCTGCGGGTCACGCGCAACTGGACCCGAATCGCCTGGATCTTCCTGACCGCCGGGATCGTGCTCGGTGGCCTGTGGTCGTACGAAGTGCTCGGCTGGGGTGGGTACTGGGCATGGGACCCGGTGGAGAACGCCTCGCTCATGCCGTGGCTGGTGGCAACGATGTTCATCCACACCGCCGCCCTTCAGATGAAGCGGGGTGTGCTCCAGGCATGGAGTTATGCCCTGATGATCGGCACTTTCTCTCTGACCATCCTCGGCACATTCCTGACCCGGTCCGGGGTGGTGGTGTCGGTTCACTCGTTCACACAGTCGCCGATCGGGCCGGTGCTGCTGTGGTTCCTGATGTTCGTGCTGGTTGCTTCGTTCGGGGTCTTCGTCGCCCGCATCGATCGGATCGGCTCTCGCAGGCGCCTGGACTCCCTGTTCAGCCGGGAGGGCATGCTGATGGTGAACAACCTGCTGCTCGGGTTGTTCGCCTTCATGGTGCTGGTGGGGACTCTCTATCCGACGTTTGTGGAGGCATTCACCGGGGATCAGTTGGGGGTGGGCAGGCAGTTCTTCGATCGTATGGCCATCCCGATCTCGATGGCCCTGCTCCTGGTGATGGCGGTGGGTCCGGTCACTCCGTATCGCAACCCCAAGCCCGAAGTGGTCTGGCAGCGGATTCGAAGCCCGCTGCGCTTTGCCCTGGCGGTGACGGCGGCCACCGTGCTGTTCTGGCACCGCATCGGTTGGATCGTCTTGGTGATACTCCTCTCGTCCTTCGTCGTGGGCGTGGCGGTGCGCCAGTTGTGGACGACCGCCAGGGTCGGGGCCTCGAAGCGGGGAACCTCTCTCCCCGTCGAGATGCTGAACGCGATGCGCCGCGACGGCGGGTACTGGGGCGGCCAGATCGCCCATGTGGGGGTCGCCGTGCTTGCCCTCGGCATTGCCATTTCGGCGAACCTGGCGGTCTCTACGACAACCAACATGGCCCCGGGCGAGACCATCGAGTTCGCCGGATTCGACGTGACCTTTGCCGACACGTTCACCCGGGAGGAGGCCAATCGCACGGCATTCGGCGCGGTGATCGAGGTCCGAAGAGGCGGCGACCTGATCACCACTCTCAATCCCCGACTCAACCAGTATCGGCTCACCGGTACGTCGATGCCGTCTCCTTCGGTGGACACGGGTCTACGCGGCGACCTGTACATAGCCCTCGCCGGCATCCAACCCGGTGACGTCACCCTGGAACTGCACTGGTTCCCCTTCATCTGGCTGGTCTGGGCCGGAGGTTTCTTGGCAGCAGCGGGCGGTCTGTGGGCCTGGCTGATCCGCCCACCTCGCAAGGCCCAGATCGAGGAGAAGGAGAAAGCCGATGCGTGATCAGGTCCGCACGATCCTCGCCTGGGTGGTGACCCTCGGCCTCGTGGCCGTCATCGTCGGCGGCATGGTGATCGGTGAGGAGACCGAGGTCGATCGTGTGCAGGCAATCGGCTCTCGCATCAAATGCCCTGTGTGCCAGGGTGAATCGATCATGGAGTCCCCATCCGAAACGGCTACCGCGATGATGGACATCGTTGCCGAGCGCGTGACGGGCGGCCAGACCGATGTGCAGATCATCACCTACTTCACCGAACGCTACGGCGACGGAATCCTGCTCGATCCCCGCTTCGAACCCCGCACCATGCTCCTCTGGCTGCTCCCGGCAGCAGCCCTGGTGGGCGGAGGCCTGATGATCTGGTCGCGCCGTCGCAAGCCCGGGGAGGTTTCCTCATGAGCAAGGCCGTCGAGATCCGAAGGGCAGCGCTCGAGGAGCGAATCGAGTTGGCCGAGCAGGATCTCGCAGACCTGGCGATTCAGATCGAGGAAGGCGAACTCGCCGAGGCCGACGCCGCAAGACTCGAAGATCGGTACCAGGCAGATCTTGCCGCTGCTCACAAGGCTCTGCAGACCTTGCCCAAGAGAGAGACGGCCGCGGCCCCCGGGCCCAAGGCCGGCAAACCCGACACGACCGGTTCGGCCAAGGGTCCCGGGCGATCGGGCATCAAGGTACTGGTCATCGGTGTGGCCGCAATGATCGTGCTGACCATCGGCATCGTCGTGATCGCCCAGAGTGGTGGGGATGACGAGTCCACCGCTGCGGCAGCGCCGCCGCCTGCCACGGACTCACTCGCCGAGTTGGTCGCCGCCGTCGAGGCGCAACCGGGCAACAACCCGATGCGGCTTGCCCTGGCCGACACGTACTTCGAGACAGGCGACTACATGAACGCCATGAACCACTACTCGACGATCACGGCCAACGACCCCACTGCCGAAGAGGCGTCGGTGGCCAATGCCAGGATCGGGTGGATGGCCTATGCGGCGCTCGGGGATCCGGAGACGGCCCTGCAGTTCCTCGACATGTCGATAGAGCAAGATCCCCTCTATGGGGAGGCGAGACTCTGGAAGGGCGTCGTCTTGTTGTACGGGATGAACGACGGCCCTGCGGCCGTTCCTTTCTTCGAAGAGGTCCTCCAGATGGCAGACCTGCCCGAATCATTGCGGCCCGACGTGGAGATCATGCTCCAAGAAGCACTGGGAGGCAGCCGGTGAACGGCCACATGGACGACTCGGGGCAGGGTGCACCCGGTTGGGACGAAACCGATGACTCGAGGAGGAGCGCAGGCTTCTGGATCGCCACCGTTGCAGGGACCCTGGCGATCGTGGGCATGCTCCTTGTGTTTGCCGGTGCCTTCAACAGGAATCCCCGTCAACCGGGAAACATCCCGCTTCAGGGTGCCGAGTTGACAGGCATGGAACTCCCTCTGCTGGATGGATCAGGCATTTTCGCCTTCGATGACCTCAGGGGCCGGGTGCTGGTGGTCAACTTCTTCGCCTCCTACTGCGTGCCTTGCAGGGCCGAGCACACCGAACTCCTCTACGTCTCGGACCTCTACAGGGACAGAGGCGTGCAGTTCGTCGGGATCGTATACCAGGACACCACGGAGGCGGCCTCACAGTTCCTCGACGCTCTGGGCTGGGGCACCGGGTACCTGTACGTCCAGGACCCCGGCTCACGGGCGATCGTCGAGTTTGGTGTCTTCGGGGTCCCCGAGACCTACTTCGTCGACGCCGACGGCATCATCGTCCACAAGGAATATGGGGCCGTGGATCGGGACGACCTCATCCCAATGCTCGACGAGATCCTTGCCGGAGACCCGACCGGCTAGGAAGCTGCCGAGTGATGCCGTTGCCCAGATAGCGCTGCCGGGCGCGCCGATCGCACGGACGAGGCTTCGCCACTTCGTGTTACGGCACGGCGCAGCCGAGGACACCACGAGTGGCGATGACCTGGTCGTCGAGATGAGTGGAACGAATCGCTCGGCGCGCTCCTGGATTCACAGCCAATTCCGGTGGGTACGGGTCCTTTGGCCCTAAGAGGCACATACATGCTGCGCCCAGAATGGCGCAAGCACGTTTCGGGAGGCATGTGTGAAGGCCGACGACATCATGACGGGGGCGGGCCGGGACGTTCCCGCGACGGCCCGGCGGTGGCGGGCCGGTCTGGCCGGCATCGGGATAGCCCTGCTGCCGGCATTGGCGATTGTGACGACGGCGGACGGAGCAGGCGCCCAGGAGCAGAGCGACCAGTCCTTCGACAACCAGTACTGCCTGGGTTGCCATGCCAACGAGGGCATGCAGACGCCCCTGCCTTCCGGTGAGATCCTCCCCCTCACCTTCGACGTGGACGCCCATGAGGCCTCGGTGCACGGTCCCGTCGATATCCCGTGTGTGCTCTGCCACACCGACATCACGGAGTTCCCTCACGACCCGATCGTCGTACCCGACCTGAGGGCCTGGACGCTGGAGCGCAACGAGGCCTGTGCCGGGTGCCATGACGACGAGGCCGCCGCCAGCATGGACAACGTGCATGCCGCTGCTCTGGCGGCAGGCAACCGCGAGGCCGCTGTTTGCACGGATTGCCACAACGCCCATGCCGCCACCAGGCCGGTCGCCCACACTCCAGAGGTGGCCCAGACTTGCCGCACGTGTCACAGCGAGGTTTACGACTTGTACGAGGATTCGGTGCACGGAGAAGCACTCCTCTCCGGCATCCGGGACGTTCCCACTTGCACCGATTGCCACGGTGTGCACGATGTCGGAGGCCCCAGCCTCCCCGAGTTCCACCTGTTCTCGCCGCAGATCTGCGCCGACTGTCACCAGGACGCCGATCTGATGGGGCAATACGACGTCAGAGGCGACGTCTTCGACACCTACATCGCCGATTTCCACGGGACGACGGTGGTCCTCTTCGAGGCGTTGGCACCGGACCAGGAGACCAACAAGGCCGTCTGCATCGACTGCCACGGGGTCCACAGCATCCAGAGCGCCGACAACCCGGATAGCCAGACCTTCAAGGACAACATCCTGGCGACCTGCCAGCGCTGCCATCCCGATGCGACCGCCAACTTCCCGTCGTCCTGGCTTGGGCACTACACCCCGTCGGCGAGCAGCGCCACCCTGGTATGGCTCGCGGCCTGGTTCTACCGCATCCTCATCCCGACGGTCATCGGCGGCATGCTGCTCTATGTGGTGATGCTGACGTTCAGATCGTGGCGCATCCGAAGGGAGGCCGCCCGTGGCTGATCGTTACCGCCGATTCACTGTATCCGATCGCCTGGAGCATCTCGTCCAGTTGACCTCGTTCACCATCCTCGGTGTGACCGGGCTGGTGCAGCGATATTCGGGGGCACGGCTCTCGCGGAACATCATCGACCTGTTCGGGGGTATCGAGAACACCAGGAACATCCACCGGGTGGTCGCAACGGTCCTGATGGTTGCCGTGGTGTACCACATCGGTGCCATCGGCTACCGCAAGTACGTTCAGCGCCGTCCTGCCGAGATGCTGTTCTCCAGGGCCGATCTCCGCGCAGGCCTGCAGTCTTTCAGGTACCTGGCAGGGAGGGTGGACCGGCCTCCCCGGCAAGGCCGTTTCCTGTGGGAGGAGAAGGTCGAGTACTGGGCGCTGGTGTGGGGAACCCTGATCATGATCGTCACCGGCTTCCTGCTGTGGAACCCCATCGCCACAGCCACCATGTTGCCCGGCGAGTTCATCCCTGTAGCCAAGGCGGCCCACAGCGGGGAGGCTCTTCTGGCAGTGCTCGCAGTGCTGGTCTGGCACTTCTATCACGTGCATCTCAAGGGCTTCAACACCTCCATGTTGACCGGGTACATGAGCCGTGAGGACATGGCACATGAGCACGCCCTGGAGTTGGAGGCGATCGAGTCCGGCGGTCAGGTTGTGGCTCCGACCGGGCCGGAAGTGCGCCGCAGGGCCCGGATCTACCTTCTCGGGTTTGCAGGCTTGTCGCTCGTCATGTTGGCCGGGATCTACATGTTCGTCAGCTTCGAGGAGACGG
>CBDUUY010000056.1:0-11286 GCA_965370535.1 uncultured bacterium | reverse complement strand
CACCGCCCTGGTGCTGCTCCTGGCTCTGGCCGCGGCCGCCTGCGGTTCGGACTCGTCCGACGACGGTCTGGCGACGCTCAACCAATCGGATGCCGCCGCCGCCGCTGCGGTTCCGGACGACGAAGGCAGTGACGCAGAACTCGACAGCGAAGAGGCGATCCTCGCCTTTACGGAGTGCTTGCGCGGTGAGGGCTTCGACATCTCGGACCCCGAGTTCGACGACGGTGGCAACCTGAGGCTGCGGTCCCTGTTCGAGGCCGGTGAGGAAGCCGCCGGATTCGATCGAGAGGAGATGCGCGCCGGCATGGATGCATGCTCGGAGCACCTCGAAGGAATCGCCCAGCAGTTCGACAGAGCCGACCGTGCCGAGATGGAAGATCGCCTCTATGTGTACGCCGCCTGCATGCGGGACAACGGTTACGACATGGCCGATCCCGACTTCAGCATCGAGCGCGTGCCCGGCGCCGGCGGAGGTGCCGGGGACGGCAGTGGTGGAGTGGGTGGCGGTCCCTTCGCCGGCATCGACTTCAGCGACCCGGAGTTCGTGACTGCCAACGCCGCCTGTCAGGACATCTTCGGCAGCACCTTCATGCCCGGCAGCGGCGGCGGGGGTCTCAGTGATGGAGCCAACAAGTGAACGACAGGATTGATGAGATGAACGACACAACTATCAAACAGGCAGACACTGCGGTCCCGACCCCACGGCGCTCCCCGAGGCACCTTCTTTGGATGGTCCCCCTGGTGCTGGTCGCGGCCGTTGCTGCGATCTGGCTTCTGACGGGTTCCGACGATGACGGCGACACACCGGCCGCGGTGGCGACCCGTGACTTCGAAGAGGTGGTGGTCACCGACCTGACCGAGGTGACCACCTTCAACGGAACCCTCGGTTTTGATGAGGGTGACCCGATCTCCTCGGGGATGACGGGCACCCTGACCACCGCCGTCGCCGAGGGTGATGTGATCACCGAAGGCGGAGAGATCTTCACCGTCGATGACGAACCCGTGGTGCTGCTCTACGGCGACACCACCACATGGCGGGACATGGGTTTGATCCCGGACCTGGAGCAACTGGTGCCGCGGGCGGCGGGCACAGTCACCTGGATGGCCGAGGAAGGAGCCACCCTCCAGCAGGGCGACGTGCTGATGGAGGTAGACGATGAACCCGTCGTCGTGCTCTACGGCGACATCCCCGCATACCGGACGATGCGCCGCAACAACGAGGGCACCGACATCGAACAACTCGAGGCAGCGATGGTGGCCCTCGGCTACGTCGATGAGGGCGACATGACGGTCGATGGGGACTTCACCTGGACCACGCAGACGATCGTGACCGACTGGCAGGAGGCCGTCGGGGCCCCCGAGGACGGCAGGGTGGATTTCGGTGAGGTGATCTTCGTTCCCGGCCCGTTCACACTGGAGACGGTGAACATCGCCGTCGGCGCTCAGGCGGGCGGAGGCTCTCCTGTGGCATCGATCTCGTATACGACCGAAGGCACCGAAGGCGCCGATGTGCTGGCACTCGAAGAGGCACTGACCCGACTCGGCTTCGATGCCGACGGGGCCATGAAGGCGGACGGGGTGTTCGATGAGCACACCGAGACCGCCGTGAAGGCCTGGCAAGAGTCGATCGGCGCCGAAGCCGACGGCATCGTCGGCCCGGGCGAGATCGTGTTCCTCCCCGATGCAGTGCGGGTCTCCGACCGGTTGGCGGAGCCGGGTTCCAATGTGAACCCGGGCACACCGGTTCTGGCGACATCCACAGACGAGAGTGTGGTGACCGTCGATCTGCCGGCCGCCGATCAGGCCCTCTTCGAGGAGGGGGACCGGGTCGTGGTGGTTCTCCCCGATGACACCGAGGTGGACGCCACCGTGCAGTTCAAGGCGACCACCGCCAGCATCACCCAGCAGGGGGATGCGACCTTCGAGGTGATCATCATCCTCGATGACGCTTCGGCCGCCGAAGGCCTCGACCAGGCCCCTGTGGACGTCGAGGTCATCACCGACAGGGCCGATGGGGTCATGGCAGTTCCGGTGACCGCTCTGCTCGCTCTGGCTGAAGGCGGTTATGCCGTCGAGGTGGAGCAGGCCGATGGGACGACCCTCCTGGTGGAGGTAGACCCCGGCATGTATGCCGACGGCATGGTCGAGGTCGTTTCCGACGCCCTGCAGGCCGGCAACCGGGTGGTGGCCCCATGACGACCCCCGAGGCAGTCCTCGAACTGAAGGGGGTGACCAAGGAGTATCCCGGCACCCCGCCGGTGCGGGCGCTGCGCGGCATCGACCTGACGATCCACTCCGGCGAACTGGTCGGCGTGGTCGGGCCTTCGGGATCGGGCAAGAGCACCCTTCTCCACGTGATGGGCACGCTCGACCGCCCTACCACTGGTGAGGTCCATGTGGCCGGCTACGACATCGCCACCCTCTCCGACAGGGATCTCTCGGCGGTCCGGGCCCGGTCGATCGGGTTCGTCTTCCAGCAGTTCCACTTGCTGGATGGCTACACAGCGCTCGACAACGTCGCCGACGGCCTGCTCTACACGGGCATGTCGGCGACGGAGCGACGGGACCTGGCGGGGGAGGCTCTGAACCGGGTGGGTCTCGGCCATCGCATCGGCCACCCATCCGACAAGCTCTCCGGCGGCGAGAGACAAAGGGTCGCCGTCGCCAGGGCGGTGCTGGGGCGGCCGGAGATAGTGCTGGCCGATGAACCGACAGGCAACCTGGACAGCGAGTCGAGCGATGCGATCGTGGAACTCCTCGAAGAGTTGAACGCCGGGGGGATCACCCTGGTGGTTATCACCCACAACCCTGAGATCGCCGGGCGGTTCCCCCGCCGGGTGTCTCTGAGGGATGGTGTGGTCGAGACGGACACTGCCCTGGTGGAGGTGGCCTGATGGCAAACGGCATCGAGCCGAGCAGGCTCCACGCAGGAGATGTGTTCCGGACGGCCACCGTCGGCCTGCGGACTCGCAAGCTGAGAGCCACACTTTCGGCGTTGGGAATCATGATCGGCATCGCCTCACTGGTGGCGGTGCTGGGATTGTCCGACTCGAGCCGCTCGGATCTGTTGTCTCAGCTGGATCGGCTCGGTACCAACCTGCTGGTGGTGCAGGCGGGCACCGGTATCGGACTCGGCGACGGCGAGCTGCCCGACGCGGCTCCCGCCATGGTGGAGAGGATCGGCCCGGTCGAGGCCGTGTCCGCCGTCGGCTCGGTCGACGCCAACGTCTACCGGACAGACTTCGTGCCGTCCACCCGCAGCGGCGGCATCTCGGTGAGCGCCGTCGATATCAACCTGCTCGATACCCTGGAGGGCACCATCGCCGACGGCCGCTTCCTCGACGACGCCTCCGCTTCGTACCCGACGGTGGTGCTGGGGAGCATCGCAGCCGAACGCCTGGGGATCTACTCGACGGCCGGCGACCCCCTGGTGTGGCTCGGCGACGAGTGGTTCGCCGTAATCGGCATCCTCGACCCGTTGGAACTTGCAGGATCGCTCGATCGGAGCGCCATCGTCGGCGTCGAGGCGGCAGAGGATTATCTGTCCTACGACGGGGTGGCCTCCAGCATCTATGTGCGAACGAACCCCGAGTGGGTGGACGGCGTGATGGGTGTGCTTCCGGCCACCGTCAACCCTGAGAATCCCGACCAGGTCGAGGTGAGCAGGCCCAGCGATGCCCTCGAGGCCCGGGCCGCTGCAGAGAACGCGTTCACGGCCCTGTTCCTGGGCCTGGGGGTGGTAGCTCTGATCGTCGGCGGCGTCGGGATCGCCAACGTGATGGTGATCTCGGTGCTGGAGCGCAGGTCGGAGATCGGTCTCCGCAGGGCGCTCGGTGCAACCAAGCGCCACGTCGCATTGCAGTTCCTGATGGAGGCTCTGCTGCTGGCACTGGTCGGCGGCATTGGTGGCGTCCTGCTCGGTGCCGGGGTGACCGCTGCGTATTCGCAGATCCGGGGATGGGATGTCCTCATCCCAACCATCGCCATCACAGGCGGCCTGGCCGCCGCCCTGGTGATCGGCGCGGTGGCCGGTCTCTATCCGGCATCGCGGGCGGCCCGACTGTCGCCAACGGAGGCACTCCACACCACTTGACGGCCATCTCCGACGATTCCGGGTAGCCATCCCGGGGGCTGCGGCTCCCGGGATGGCTACCGGTATCCTCTGGCCGATGTTCGCCGTCCGGATCGCCGTCTTTGCAGCAGGTCTTTTTCTGACCGGGTGGACGGTCATGTCCGCTGTGCGGACGGTGATCCTGCCCCGCAGCGTGCAGTCGGTGCTCAACGGCATCGTGATGAAGCCGCTGAGCAGATCGATGAGGGCCATCGCAGGCCTGCGCCCGGCGTTCTCGTGGCGGGACGGGGTGATGGCCTACTTCGGGCCCCTGGCCATGCTCGCTCTGGTCATGATGTGGCTGGTGCTGGTGGCCACCGGCTTCATGGGGATGTTCTGGGCCGTCGAGCAACTCGGGTGGACGGACGCCTTTCACAAGAGCGGGTCGTCGCTGCTGACCCTCGGGTTCGCCCCCATCGACGGCACCTTCCTGCGGGCACTGTCGTTCGTGGAGGCCACCCTGGGCCTGGGCCTGCTGGCGCTGCTGATCACCTACCTGCCCACTCTGTACTCGTCGTTCCAGCGACGGGAGCGCCGGGTGGCGCTGCTGGAGGTGCGGGCGGGCACTCCGGCATCGGCACTGGTGGTGCTGATCCGCACCCACCGGATCGGCTGGCTGGACCGTCTCGGCGACCTCTTCGGCGAATGGGAGGTCTGGTTCGCCGATGTGGAGGAGAGCCACACCTCGTTCCCCGTGCTCTCGTTCCTGCGGTCCCCCCAGCCGGACCGGCATTGGGTGGTCGCAGCCGGAACCGTGCTGGATGCTGCGTCGCTGAGCGCTTCGGTGCTCGACCTGCCCCGTCAACCCCAGGCCGACCTGGTGATCCGAGCCGGTTACGTCGCCCTCAGGCGCATCGCCGACTTCTTCGGCATCGCCTACGACCCCGACCCCCGGCAGGGCGACCCGATCAGCATCACCAGGGAAGAGTTCGACGAAGCGTGTGACCGTCTGGCCGCTGAGGGTCTGCCGTTGAAGGATGATCGTGACCAGGCGTGGGTCGATTTTGCAGGTTGGCGAGTCAACTACGACACGGTGCTGCTGGCGTTGTCGGAACTGACCATGGCCCCCTATTCGCCGTGGACCAGTGACAGGAGCACACCGGGTCATCACCGGCTCCGGGTGCGCCGTTGGGGCCGGACCCATATCCCGGACGACATCGGAGAACCCGAGTCATAGCCCGTGAGGCCTAGGCTCGGCGGCCATGCGGAGGGTTCTGATCTTCCAGCACGGCACCGACATCCCCCCTGGGCACCTCGGGGATGTGCTCACCGAGTCCGGATTCGAGATGGAGATCATCGCCGTCGATGAGGGCGATCAGATTCCCGCCGGTGGCGATTGGGCGGGTGTGGTGTCGCTGGGAGGGGTGATGAGCGCCTACGAGGAGCAGGATCACGCCTGGTTGGCCGCCGAGAAGCAGTTCCTGGCTGCCGCCGTGGCCGACGGCATACCCACCCTGGGTATCTGCCTCGGGGCGCAGATGCTGGCCGATGCTCTCGGAGGCCGGGCCTATCGCAGCGATCTGGGTCCCGAGATCGGGGTGGTGACCGTCTCGTTGACCGATGAGGGCACCGACGACCCCGTCGTCTGCGGTCTCGCCGGGGCAGTGCCCACCTGGCACTCCGACACCTTCGATGCACCTCCAGGCGCCACCCTGTTGGCCGTCAGTGATCGTTTCCCCCACGCCTTTCGCTACGGCAAAGCCGTGGCGATCCAGTCTCACCCCGAGGCCACCCCTGCCATCGTCGCCGGGTGGATCGCCCATCCGGCCGCCGCTGAGCAACTCGAGGGTGCCGGAGTGGACCCTGCCCTCCTCGCCGCTGAGATCGATGCCCACGCCGTTGAGACGGCCGCCGTCGCCCACAGGGTCTTCGGGGCCTGGGCCTCGGCACTCTGATCCCGGGCGGGAACGGGCGGCGTCTGCCCGGACGCCGGGTACCCTTCGGGCCGTGATCCACCGTCTCATCCCGATGTTGCTCGCCCTTGCACTGGCCGTCTCGGCTTGTGCATACGAGTCGTCCGGCACCACGACCACCACCTCTGTGGACCCCGACGAGATCCCTCCTTCTACCGGGCCTGCCGACCTGGTGCTCCGTGAGCAGCACACCGAGGGTGCCGGTGTGGTTTTCGAGTCGGTGACCATGCCCGACCCCGGCTTTGTGGTGCTGTACGCCGATGAAGGTGGATCACCCGGCGAGATCATCGGCACCAGTGCCATCCTGTCGGCCGGGGTGATAGCCAACGTGCCGGTCTCGTTCTTCGTGCCGTTGGACGGCGGGGCTGTCGTCCATGCCCAGATCCATGTCGATATGGACCGCAACGAAGAGTTCACCTATGAACCTCCCGATGCCTTCATCGACGTGCCTGCCGTGAAGGCCAATGGTGAGGTGGCCCTGGTGGTGGCGACCATCGTCTTGCTGCCGCCGATCTCTCCTGCCTCGGTGACCTTCGGCGAGCAGCGGATCATCGGTGACGCGGTCACGGTGGCGTCTGCCGATCTGCCCGCTGCCGGTTTCGTGGTGATCCGCGAAGACGATCAGGGTGGCCCCGGCCGCATCCTGGGGATCTCTGATTTGCTGCCGGCGGGTACCAGCACAGACATCGAGGTCGTCTTCGACGACACGCTGGGGTTGTCGGCAGTGATGTTTGCCAGCGTCTACATAGATCGGGACGCCGACGGCATCCTCACTCTCGGGGAGGACCACGTGGACAGGATCGCCCAGGCCGACGACGGCCTCGAGGTGACCGTCGGCGTGCCGATCACGGTGGTCCCGTTGACCCCGGTGAACCTGACCGTCGAGGACCAGGAGAGCGAGGGAGCCGAGGTGGTCGCCACGGTCACGATCCCGGCACCGGCTTTCCTGGTGGTGCGTGCCGACGACGGGGGCCTGCCGGGCGAAGTGCTGGTGGTCAGCGGCCTGCTCGAGATCGGCACCACGTCGGGGATCACCCTGACTCTCGATCCGCCGCTCGATGCGGACACGGCGTTGTGGTTCACGGTGCACATCGACCTCGATGGAAACGGCGAGTTCGACGGGGTGGAGCCGATCGGCATCCTCGAGGACGGCGGCCTCGCCGAGACCTCGATCCTGGTGACTCTCCCCGTTCCTGAGGATGACGAAGAGACCGATTCCTGAGCCGGGCCCCGCAGGAGCGGTCCCCGGAATTCCTGTGGCCCTCCAGCGGTTGGATAATGGACGGTAGAAGATCAACGAGGAGGAATCGTGGACATCAAGATTGGCATCGAGGATGCAGACCGTAAAGAGATCGCCGACGGCTTGGCCCGCCTGCTGGCCGACTCATACTCGCTCTACCTGAAGAGCCACAACTACCACTGGAACGTCACCGGCCCGATGTTCCGCTCGCTGCACCTGATGTTCGAGGAGCACTACATCGAACTCGCCGACGCGGTCGACGTAGTCGCCGAGCGGATTCGGGCACTGGGTTTCCCGGCTCCCGCCACCTTCTCCGAGTACCGGGCGCTGTCCGCCATCGAGGCGCAAGAGGGAGTGCCGGAGGCCATGGAGATGGTCCGCGATTTGGTGATAGGACATGAGACCGTCGCCAGGACCGCCCGCGAGGTGGTGGCCATCGCCGAAAACGGCGGCGACGTCGCCACGGCCGATCTGGCTACGGCGAGGGTCGAAGTCCACGACAAGACCGCCTGGATGCTGCGGGCTACGGCCGAGTAGAACTGCCCTTCCCCCGGCGGCGTGCCCGTGGCGCCGCTCCGGGGGGCGGTAGCCTGTGCGGAGCCGATTCCGGAGCAGATCCGATGCCGCTCGACTTCTCACTGGCAGGGACGGCCTATGACCCCGTCGATATCACCATCGATCCGGCCGGCATCGAACGGTACGCGGCTGCCTCGGGTGACGACAACCCGCACTACCGGGTGGGTCCCGGCCAGGTCGCCGGCCCGGTCTTCCCTGTGGTCCCGGGATTCCCACACATGATGGCAGTGGCCGCCGACCCCGAACTGAACGTCGGCAATCCATTGATGATCGTTCACGGGGAACAGGAGATCGTCTATCACCGGCCGATGAGGGGAGGGGAGACTCTGGTCTTCACCCCTTCGCTGGTGAAGGTGGAGGACAAGGGCAAGGGTGCCGTCTATGTGGTCGAGGTGGCCGCCGCCACCCACTCCGGCGAGGCGGTGGCCGACCAGTACGCCACGATCTTCGTGCGCGGCGGTGGCAGCGGTGGGGAGCGCCCCGCCTCGGATGTGGTCCCTGAGCCTGTTAGAGGACCGGTTGCCGCCGAATTCACCCGACATGTCGATGTGGGGATGCCGGCCCGCTACGCCGAGGCGTCGGGTGACCACAACCCGATCCACCTCGACGAGGAGGTGGCCGTCGCCGTGGGTCTGCCCGGTGTCATCAACCACGGCCTGGGCACCCTGTCGCTGGTGGCCGGAGGGTTGGTGGACCATATCGCCGGTGGTGACGTGGCCGGGTTGGCGAGGCTCCAGGTGCGTTTCACCGACATGGTGTTCCCGGGGTCCGATGTGGAGACCACCGTGTGGGAGTCGGGCGACCGGTCCTACCTGTTCGAGACCACCCGACCCGACGGCACTGTGGTGATGTCGGGCATCGTCGAAGTGAGGTCGTCCTGATGGCCAGGCTGCGCTTGTTTGCCAACCTCCGCGAAGCCGCCGGGACCTCCGAGGTGGAGGTGCCGGGAGCCTCGGTCGAAGAGGTGCTCGCCACTGCGACGGGAAGATTCGGGGAGAGGTTTGCCGCAGGACTGGCTGCCGCTCAGGTGTGGGTCAACGGCAGTCAGGCCGGGCCGGGCACAGCGGTGGGCGAGGGGGACGAAGTGGCGCTGATCCCGCCGGTGTCGGGCGGCACCACGATGGTGCGGTCGCCTGCGCTGATGGAGATCGGCCTGTTCCTGATCATGGCCGTGGGCCTGGTGGTGGCGAGCCTGGTCTCGGTGCACTGGTTCGCCGTTGCCATGGTGCTGGCCGGCGGGGTGTGGATCTATGACCTCGTCGATTTTGCAGGGCGCAGGGGCCAGTTGGTGGCCATACACCCGCCACTGCTGGGGATTCTGGGTGGAGTGATGGCCACCTACCGGTGGGGTGTGCCCGGCATGGCGATCGCCACCGTCGGGGCAGTTCTGGTCGCCCTGATCTGGGCGGTCCTGGTGCCGAGGCTGCGTCCGGTCGAAGTGGTGGCCACGTCTGTGATGCTCAGCCTGATCGCCACCTTCGGGGTTTCCTCGCTGCTGCTGCTGAGGATGCGCAACCAGGACGAGGCCCTGGCGTTCCTGGTGGTGACCGTTGCTGCCGTCATAGCGGCCTGGTTGGCGGGTCAGCGCGATATCACCGGGTTCGACCCTGTGGTGGTGACCCTTCTGGTGGGAGTCGTGGTGGGAGTGGTTGCTGCCACCGTGTGGGTGGAGGACGACATCCTGCCGATGATCGTCGCTTCGCTGGCGGCGTCGGTGGCTCTGGTGGCGGGCCGCAACGTCGGTTCGCTGCTGCGGGCGGGTGGGTTCTTCACGGTGGGGACCGTGCCCGGCGCCCTGCACGGGTTCGATGCGATCATGATGGCGGCCGGGCCTTTCTGGTTGATCCTCAGGATCTTCGGCTGATCGGTCGTCGCGGGCATCCCGTCTGAGCACCGGGCGGCGGCCATCTCTGGGTAGCGGAATCCCCTGTTCCCGGATGAGCGGTCTGTGCTCCTCCGACTGTGAGAACGGTGCGCGTAAACCCGGTTCACCACCAACATGGTTCTGCCGATGAACGGGGAAAGGAAGGGAATCCGGTCCCGATGGACATACGATGAGTTCTGTGAGAGCACCCCGGAGGCGCGGCCGCGCCGCCGTGATCGTGTTGCTCGCGTCGTGGCTGGTCACTGCTGCGGTGCCGGCCTGGTCGGTGACCGACGACGACGTCGAGGAAGCCCGTCGCCAACGTGAGGCGGCGGCGGTGGAGCGCGCCGGAGCCCTGACCGACCTGGATGAGGCGGTTGCCGCCTACGAGGCCATCAACGCCGAGTTCGGTGAATTGACCTTCCGGATGGGCCGGTTGCGCAGCATGATCGACTCCTACCAACAGGACGCGGACACCCTGCAGGATCTGGTCCGCAGCCGGGCCGTCGAGGCCTACATGCACGGCGACCGTGACGATGCCAGTCTGCTGTTCTCCAGTTCGTCGATCCAGCAGGCGGTGATCGCCCAGCGCATCCTGTCCGCGGCGGTGGAAGGCGAGGTCAGGTCGCTCGATGCCCTGGTGGCCGCCCGCGCGGAGATGGAGCGGCTCACACTGGAACTCGACGAGGATTCGGCCAGGGTCGCCGAGTTGCGACTGGAAGCCGAGTTGGTGGCCGACCGTATGAGCGAGTTGTTCGCAGAGGCTGAGGCCGAGTTGGCAGCGGCCGACACCTTCCTGGCAGGCACCCAGGCCGAACTGGCAGAGCAGCGGCGCCGCGAAGAAGCGGAGCGCATCCGCCAGGAGCAGGAGCGCTTGCGCCAGGAGGCACTCGCCAGGGCTCAGGCGGGCGCTGCCGGCGGCATCCCTCTGGAACTGACCCCCGGCTTCATCTGCCCCGTGGCCGGTATCAACCGGTTCATCGATTCGTGGGGTGCCCCCCGTTCGGGCGGCCGCACTCACAAGGGCACCGACCTGATGGCGGCCAGGGGCACGCCGCTGGTCGCAGTGGCCAACGGCACCGTGAGACTGGGATACAACAGTCTCGGAGGAAACATCGTCTGGGTTTACGCCGACTACGGGATCGGCTTCTTCTACGCCCACCTCGACACGTTCGCAGAGGGTCTCCAGACCGGAGACCGTGTCACCATCGGCCAGCAGATAGGCACCGTCGGAGACACCGGCAACCCGGCCCCGGGTGCTTATCACCTCCACTTCGGGATCGCTGTGGGCGGCGGGGCATCCAATGTGAACCCGTATCCTTCGGTTCGGGCGGTCTGTCCTTAAGAACCCCGATAGGCTGTTCCCTCGGAGGTAGGACCGTGAAAGAGCAGAAGCGCCGCAGGATCGATCGGATTCAGGATCCCTCATTCCTGGCGGACGTGGAGACCATCGGTATCGACGAACTGCGCCGCCGCAGAGACATGTGCGGCGACCTGGACGTGGAACTGTCGTACTACCGCAGGATGCTCCACGGCCGGATGGAGTTGCTCTCATTCGAGTTGCGCCGCCGCAGTGGAGAGG
>CBDUUY010000055.1:0-11377 GCA_965370535.1 uncultured bacterium | reverse complement strand
GGTGCTGGCGGCGTGCGACGAGCTGGTTCTCGACCGCTGGCTGGCGACGATGCCCGATGGCATCGCCACGCCGGTCGGGGAACGTGGGTCCGCCATGTCGGCCGGGGAGCGCCAACTGGTTGCCCTGGCACGGGCGTGGATCTCGGACCCCGATCTGCTGTTGCTCGACGAGGCAACGTCGGCGGTGGACCCGGCACTCGACGTTCAGTTGCGCGCCGCGATGGATCGGCTCATCGCCGGCCGAACCTCTGTGACCGTCGCACATCGTCTCGCCACAGCCGAAGCCGCCGACACCATATTGGTGTTCGATTCCGGGCGTCTGGTCGAGCAGGGCACACATCGTGATCTCGTTGGAGCTGGGGGTGTCTACGCCGCGCTGTATGCCGACTGGGAGACCGGGACGGCCGTCATGTAGAAGGGGTCTTCGGAGCGGGCCGCCGGAGGCGTGCACCGGGCCTCGCGGATGATCTGCGCAGCGCTCTCCTTCTCCCGTCGAGCAGCCGGGGCCGCAGGAACCGACGCGTCCGGCTGCGGTCCCCGGGGGGAAGATGTGACCCGATGGCGTCTCGGTAGTCACTCCCGCTGGGCGGATCGTGTATCCACCCGCTCTCCTGCATGCCCCATGGAACCCCCCTTCATCGGAGCCTTTCTCGGGGCACCGATCGATCCAACCGTTCCCAACCGACCGGCCGGGGCACTAGGGTTCGACCCATTGGGGGATCCGTTGAACAGGGGAGGCCACGGGTCATGAAGCGCTCGATTCCACGTTCATCCGGGTGCCGTTCGTCCGTTCTGATCGCGACAACTCTGCTGCTGATCGCTGCGGCCGTCGCGGTCGGGCCGACGCCTCCGGTTGCTGCGGCGGCACCCACCGGCGTCACCAACCTGGGCCTGGCCGACAGCCTCGGGTACAGGGTGGCCGGTGACGGGTTCGTCGCGTTCACCGTCGACGAAGCTGCCCAAGGTGTCGACCTGAATGGCAACGGGACCGCCTTCGATGCCGCCGTCTGGCATGTGACCGGCGCCGACGGCTCCACTATCAACCTCGGCCTCGCCTCACCTCCCGCTCAGAAACATGCGGCCGCGGCCGGACCCGGGTTCGTATTCGCCGTCGATGAGACCGCGATCGGCCAGGACCTCAACGGCGACGGTGATCCCAACGACCCGGCCGTGTGGCACGCGTACACGCCATCGTCGGGTGTCATCAACATCGGACTGGCTGCCGCCAGCAACCGCGTCTGGAAGTGGGGCGGCGGCGTCGCCTTCCACGTCCATGAGACCGCCCAGGGCAGCACCGACCTCAACGGTGACGGGGACTCCCTCGATGCCGTCTGGCACGTATACGACTGGACGGCAGGGAGCACCAACCTGGGCCTCGCCATCACGGCAGTGCTGGTGGGCGACGACTTGACCCTGGGGGATGGTGTCTTGATCTGGGCCTCGGAGTTCTTTCACGGCAACACCGACCTGAACGGGGACGGGGACGCCACCGACAACTTCGTCTGGCATGTGTGGGATCCGACCGGCGGTGTCACCAACCTGCAGTTGGCCGCTTCCGATCCGGTCTTCCGGCTCTGCGGGTCGGGCGTCGCATTCTGGGTGTCCGAACCCATACAAGGAGGTGTCGATCTGAATGGAGACGGCGACTCCACCGACTACAAGGTGTGGCATGTGTACCGGCCCGGTGCCGGGACCACCAATCTGGGCCTGGCCCAGGGAACCACAGCGATGAGCAGTTCACTGGACGACGGCTTTCTCTTCACGATTGGGGAAACGGCTCAAGGCGCCACCGACCTCAACGACGACACCGACACCACCGACGACACCGTCTGGCATGTCTACCGGGAAGGTGCCGGCGTCACCAATCTGGGATTGGCCGGCCCGGCCAACTGGGTGTCGCTCACCGACGGCCTGGCGTTCCAGGTCTCCGAAGTGGCTCAACAGACCGATCTGAACGGCGACGCAGACGCCACCGACGTCGCCGTGTGGCACGTCTACCTCACCTCGTCCGGGGTCACCAACCTCGGCCTCGCCACCGACGTCAATATCGGGGAACCCGTCGGTGATGGATTCGCCTTCATGGTCAGCGAGCCGTTGCAGGGAAACACCGACCTGAACGGCGACACCGACACAACCGACCAACGGGTCCTCCACGTCTACGACCCGGCAGCCGGAGTCGTCAACGTCGGATTGGCCACCGGAGGTTCCTACTTCGCCGCACCCGACGCATCATTCGTCTTCACGGTCTCCGAGACCTTCCATCACAACAGCGATCTCAACGGAGACGCCGACACCGGCGATTCGGTGTGGCACGTCTATCGCACTGGGGCGGGATACACCAACCTGGGGCTCGCCTCCGGTTTCCCGGTCGGAGTGTTGGCGGTCGGCGAAGGTGTCGTCTTCACCGTCGCCGAACCGAGCCAGGGTTGGACCGACCTCAACAACGACGCCGACAACACCGACAACGGGGTGTGGCACCACTACCACCGTGCCGACGGTGTCACCAACCTGCAGGTCGCCGGCAACTGGGGTCCCGGGTCCTTTGCCGCGGTAGCCGCCGACGGGTTGATCACGATCACGGTAGACGAGGCGGACCAGGGCGGGACCGACCTCAACGGTGACGCCGACACCCTCGACGATGTCCGCCATGCCATCTTCTTCTGCTCCGGCCGGCTGCCCACCTGGCTCGGCACACCCGGGCCCGACGTGCAGGCGGGGAGCGGGGCCGATGAGGTGTTCGTCGGACTGGGCGGCAACGACGCCATCGACGGAGAAGGAGGCGCCGATCTGGTGTGTGGCGGCCCGGGCGCCGATCATCTGACCGGAGGGGCCGGACTCGACGTGATCTACGGCGGGGACGGCAACGATCACCTGCGCGGCGGTGCCAGAGGCGACACGTTATACGGAGGCGACGGCGCCGACACCCTCAGGGGTGGGGCCGGCGACGACCGGGCGTATGCAGGGCCGGACGATGACCTCATCGTCGACGGGCGCGGCGACGACATCTACGACGGAGGCCTCGGCTCGGATCGGCTGTACTTCACCACCTCCCCCGCCGGGGTGACGGTGAACCTGGGAACCGGCCTCGCCACCGGCAACGGAACCGACACGATGACCTCGATAGAACGCCTGCGGGGCTCCAGGTTCGACGACAGTCTGACCGGTGACTCAGGCGACAACGACCTCAGGGCCATCGCGGGAGACGACACTCTGCGGGGCGGCGGCGGGGACGACACCTTGTTCGGCGGCACCGGTGACGATCGGCTGATCGGAGGCGCCGGAGCCGACAACCTGTATGGGCAGGCAGGCGCCGATGTCATCCGGGGAAGCGACGGTGCAGACCACATGTTCGGGTCGTACGGCACCGACGATCTGTTCGGTGAGGGCGGCCCCGATTACCTGTTCGGCCGATCCGGGAACGACTACCTCGACGGCGGGCCCGGCACAGATGAACTCAACGGAGGGCTCGGCACCGACACCTGCATCAACGGAGAGGTATACGCACGCTGCGAGTAGCCCGCGGGGTTCGCCGTGGACCCCGGGGTCCGCAGCCCCGACACGGCGGCGCGGATCGGCGATCCAAGAGCCCGGTGGCTCTCATCCATCAGCGCCGATCGCAAGGAGCAGGGTTGCCACCTGCTGGCGCCGGGGACAACTGGCATCCGGTGACCTCCGGGAACAACCCGACGGCGCGGTTGCAGTGTGACCTCCCGGGTCGTCTGTTCGGCGCACGGGAGAGGGCCCGACGGGCAGGTGTCACCTCTCTGTGAGTTCGGCCACCCGGGCTGCCTCGCCGAGCGGTTTGCCGGTGGCCGGGTCGACTGCGTCGCATCCGCCGTCTACGACCGTCACCACCCGTCCTGGAGCCACCGGATTGCCGGTCAGGTGAGGAGCATCGAACAGTCCCCTCCTCACCACCCGACCCAGAGCCTCCGGATCGCCGTCGGACGCACCGGGGCAGAGTTCGTCTACAGCGTGGAGGAGGATCTCGGCCTCGGCCACGAGGACATCGCGGCGGGCCGCAACCTCCGGGTCGACGAAGGGATCTGGCAACCCGGCGACGGAGTCGGTGATGACCTGATCTGCGAGCAGGCACGAAGCCACCACGTCATCGGCGTCGGCGGCGTGGTGCGCTTCGGTATGACCGACCACGTGAAGGATGTCGGGCGATATGAGCATCGCCGTCCTCACCGAGGATGCCAATTGCCCGCGCGCTCTATCCGGGTCGGGCGGCATGGAGAAGAGCCCGGCTCGCAGTTCGCGCAGCACGGTGACCCCGTCCCCGACGCGGCGCCGGACCATCGTCTCCATTGCGCCCATCTTGGCGATGTCCATGGCCGGCGAGATTCCCGGGGGCGTGTTCAGCATCATCTGGAGCACATATGTGTCGACCCCTCGTTGTGTGGTCAGTTGCGCCGCGAGGGTGGCCGCCGCAACCTGCACCGCATCGTGGGCGTGACGAAGGGCCCACTGGTTCTGGTCGTTGCGCTCCACCGGAATGCCCTGAGCCGCGCACCAGGCGGCCACCTCGTTCTGCTCCTCGATCGCATCTTCGAGGCGCCGCTGCGAGCGTCCGTCCAACTCGGAGTACCAGAAGACCGGCAGGGCATCCCACGCATTGTCGATCGTCTCGTGGAGCATCGCCGCAAACGCGCCCTGCTCGTTGGTGCCGGCGTAGCAGCGCATCAACGGGTGGTTGCCGCACCGCGACGCTTCATGGAGACGCTGGAAATCGTCCGGGGACCTCACCGGGACCCCTCCCGCCCCGTCCTGTGCTGCGTCCATCCGTTGCGGATGGAAGAAGAACTCCTGAGCGTTCTGATCGGGAGCGATGGAGATGACGTCGACCACGCCCGAGTCGGCGATCAGGCCTACCCCTCGAATGGTCACCTCGAGATCCGGCAGTCCGAAATGGTGCCTGATCAGTGGACGCGGGTATGACCGGCCGCGCCGCTCCACAAGGGTGCCGGCCCAACTGCTTTGCTCTTCTCCCGGAACGCCTCCGGACAGGTAGACCTCTGCGGTCGGGCCACCGGGCTCCCCGAACACCTCCTCGAAGAGCCCGGAGCGGCGCGCCACCTGAGCAACTGGTTCCGTGCCGCCGAACACCATCCGTTGATCGGCCACGCCTGCATCGCTGAGGGCACGCTTCAGCCGATCGAACAGCCGCTCTGCCACACCGGGAGAGAGCCGATACGAGAGCGCAATCAAATCGGCTTCGCCCGACTTGGCGACTTCGACGATCTGTTCGATCGGGGTCGCAGGACCGAGGAACTCTGTGAGGCATCCGGCCCGCCGGGCAGCGCTCAAGAAGTTCAGGGTCCCGGACACATGGACACAATCACCGAGCGCACCGCCGACGATGCGGGTGGGGGTCACGGCCCCTTCTCGACGACACTGCGGATCTCGCCCGGGCTCAGTCCATCGAGCCCGAGACTCTCGAGCGTCCGTCCGCCGCGCCAGTAGTTGGTGTCGTGGATGAGCCCGGCAACGAGGATCAATGCCTCGACCGCTCTCGTCCTGAGGCCGAACGCCCGGCCGGCCGAGGCCACCGGGACGAGGCTCATGGGCACGTCCTCGAGGATGTAGCGGTGTTCGAGCGTGGTGGGCGCCTTGATGCCGCGGTACCCCACGTTCGCCTGGATGGCTTCGAAGAGGTCGGTGCCCGTGACGCCGTATGCAGTGGCGAGCCAGGTCTGCAGCGACATCACCTGGACACCCAGCAGGTTCGCGACGGCCAGTCGCTCCCGGTCCACAGCGGCAAGCACGCGTGCGACACCCGGACTGATCCCCTCCAGGTAGAACTGGAACCTCCCCTGAGCGCTCTCGACGCGAGCTGCGTTCATCAGCGTGATCGCTGGGTGGATCACGGCTCCCACGTTCCCGAAGCTCGTCTCGAGGGCGTTCGTGGCGGACGTGAACTGCGGATACCACCGTGCCAGCGCGGCCATGACCTCCGGCGTCCGGTCCGCCGGCACCGCAGCGACCGGCACGACGTGCTTGACCCGCCCGATGCGGGATTGCGCCGGCCCGGTGGTGCGTGCCGTCATGAGGAAAGTCGCCGCCTCGGCGACGACCACATCGGCGGAGCACCCCCTTGCCCTCAACTCCCGCAGGAATGCCAGGGCCCCGAAGGTGCGCCCGGGGTTGAGCACGACGATCTGCCCGTCTCTCAGATGGGGCGCACAGGACGCAGCGACATCGGTGTGAGCAAAGGCGGGGACGCACACCATGACCAGCTCGGCATCTGCGAGAGCGGCTGCCGGGTCATCCGTCACCCGATCGATGGGACCGAAACCCTCGCGGTCGCCCTCCACCTCGATGCCACCCCGCGCCCGTATACCCGCCACATGGGCAGCGGTCCGGTTCCACAGCACCACCGGCGCTCCCTGACGAGCCAGATCGGCGGCCAGGGCTCGCCCGGCATTCCCTGCTCCCAGGACAGCGATCATCGACCATCTCCCGAATCAGCCGACACACCAACCCTACGGCACCCCACACCTCGGTGGGAGATGCCCCGGGAATGTGGCACCTCCCTAGAAGAAGAGGTAGCGTCGGACACGGAGACGGCAAGGGGAAACGGCATGGCTGTGGTCTTCCTGATTCTCGGGTACCTCTCGATCCCGGTGCTGATCGTGTCGGTGGGGTTCACGATCCGCAGCATCCGCCGGGAACAGCAGGTCACGATCACCAACCGGTCCCTCCTCATCCCGATGGTGGTCGTCGGCGTCATCGTGCTGACGTACGTCACCCTCCTCGATGTCACCACCACGGCAACGACCACCTGGCTGCCGTTGGTGGGTGGTGCGGCGGCCGGATGGTGGTGGTGCCACGCCACGACCCGCCTCACCTTCGACGGGAGCCGTGTCCTCGGAGCCAAGACCGTCTGGGTGCTGGTTCCGTGGGTGACCTCGATGGTGCTCACCCAGGCCCTCGCCCTGGCCCAGTCCGAACTCACGGTCTCGCTCGGTTTCCCGGTGCTGTTCGCCGCCAGCGGCCTCACCCTCGGAGAGCACGCCGGTCTGTTCCGTCTCCGTTCCCGGCTCCTCACGGGCCGGCCCTCGCCACCGGCCCCCGCCGCTGCAGCCGCCGTCTTGCTCATCGCCTTTATCGTGGCGGGCCTTCCGGGCATCGCCGCCGCCGAGACCTACGACTTCGAGAAGATCGCCACCGGCCAGGAACCGTCCGTCCATGTGGAGCAGATCATCGGGTCGGGCCGGGGGTACTACGGCGACTCCATCAGCGTGTTCATCCGCAACGACACAGGGCACACGATCACGGTCGAGGTCCCCACCGGCCTTCGCCTCGTGCCCGCGGATGCCGGGGTGCAGGAGATGGTCACCGTCGGCCAGACCCTCGAGGTCCCACCCGGCGGTTCCTCCCACCTCATCAAGGCGTTCTGCGGCGAGATGCACGATCGGGCCCCCGGCGGGGCAGACACATTCGAGGTGCGAGGCGAGGTCGAGGAATCCCTGAAGCGTGCCCTCACACAGATCCGCCGGGACAACTTGGGCGACAGCAGGGACGCCCAGGACTACGTGTGGTATCTCCGCGATGGGCAGGACATCAGCGGCAACCAGGTGGCTCAGGATCTCCTGGAAGCGTCGAAACGCACGCCGCTGCGCCGTGACGCCGAGGAGTCCGGAGCTGCGATCGCCCTCATCGGCGGATGCACCGCAGCCGGGCTCACCGGCACCGACAGGCGCCGCCTCCTCCTCGGCCCCCATGCCCTCAAGCAACTGACGCTCCGCGGTGCCCGGACGCGGACCATCGCCGTCGTCGACCCGGAGACCGGAGAGGTCACGGACAAGGTCTTCGTGCTCCCACCCGGCGCGCCGCCGTCCGACGGCGAGGCGATGGCCTTCACCACCAAGACGATCACGGACCCGTCAACCGGTGAGAGCGTGCTAGTGATCGACGACGAGCAGGAGGTCCAACTCCTGCTGAAGCCCCTGCTTCCGCGCCGGGTGCCCGAACCCATCGCGGACGGAGCGGACGGAACGGACGACGCCGGAGGCACGGAGAAGCCCGAACCCCCCAAACAGTCGAAGCAGATCGACGACGATGACGCCAAACGTATCGTCGAGTGGGGCGTGGAGCACAACCGCCCCCCTGATGAGATCCAGCGCGACCTGGACGCCCGCAACGAATCTCTCGGCGGATCCGGCACCGTCCCGATGCCCCATGCCCTGAAGCGCATCACCCTTCCCCAGGGTGAGATCACCCTCACGGCCGCCGAGTACGAGGAGTACCTGCGACGCGCCACTCACCTCGAGCATGTGCTGAGCAATGCCAAGATCTACAGGGATCTCATGCGGGACTGGGCCGGGAAGGCGCGGTTCTGGTCGGGTGCCGATCGCCTGGTCGTCTACCGCTGGATCGCAGCCACGAAGCAGGTCTACGACATGGGCCTTCGCATGAACCAACCGGAGTTGTACCTCGCTCGAAAGGGCGGGTTCGGTGGCGTGGAAGACATGCTGACGAACAAGTACGGCAAACCCACGTGGACCTCCTACGACACCCGTCACCACGCCTCCCTCGACCATGCGATCCAGGCGTGGAAACAGGAGCAGGGTGGCGGATGGTCCCACCTCCAGGAGGATCGGTCCCGCACCATCACGGAGGCCCGCGAGAACCTGCGGACCATGGTCCCCAAGACGGCGCCGACCGGTGAGACCCCGACTCTGCCGGAGCGGGTGTTCGTCGGACCGACGGTGGATGCGCCCAAGCGGCTGTGGCCGAGCGAGTGGGGCCCCAGCGTCGAGCCGTACACGGGGAAGGTGATCCAGCCCAAGGCGGGTCCTCCTGTGAGCAAGCTCTCATGGCTCAACCGTCCGGTGCGCGAACTCCAGGACGTCATGAAAATGCAGCAGCAGGGGATCGAGTACATGAGGGGAGCCCGCCTGGAGATGCAAGACTTCTTGAAGTACGAAGCCGACCTGGCGCAGCGGATCAGACCGTTGGGGGATTGAGATCAGACAACGAGGATCGGAGGCACAGATGTCAGACGAAGTGCTGCACGAGTTGGCGACCACCGGGTTCGGCCCGGTCACTCTGGAGGATCGGGGGAAGGGCGTCTACGCGGCACCGGCGCTCGGGCATGAGGTGACCGTGACGCTCGACGGGCCCGCCTTCCGGTGTAGGACGACGGTCGAGGTCGGCTGGCCGGACGTAGGACGGACGGCGAGCGGGTACGACCCGATCACCAACGCCTTGCAGGAACTGGCGTACTACCACCGGACCGACCTGGTTCACATCGAGGGCGCCCCGGATTCGCCCACAACGATCAGCCTGTGGGTGCCGGCAGCCGACGCCACCGCTGCTTCCGTGGCGGCTGCGTTATGGGCGACGGCCCACATCGCCGAACTGGCCCGCCGCACGGTCTCCGATCTGAGCGCACTCCTCGAGAGCGAGGTGAAGGACCGAGCCGACGACGCCTGGTACGAGGCCGCCCGGCCGGCGGATGCCGACGCCGTGCCCCCGCCACCGACCCCGCCACCGGCGGAGTGACGGAGGGCTGCCCGGGGTTCGGTGATCTCAACGGCGGGGTTCTTGTGGCGTGGTGTAGGTCCTGATCGAGGCTGCGGTCGCTTACCCGGAGTGAGCGGAGTGCACGCCGCTGCCTCACATGTGGTTCGGCCGGGCCACGGGTGGCTTGGGATGTGGACCGGGGGCGGGCTCTTGAACGACACTCGAGTGAGGCAGCGGTACCCCGGGCTTCGCTTCAGCACCCCTTATCTGTCAGGAGTTCACTGTTGGTTTTACGCTGCCGCTTGGTGGTCTATCGATCGATAGACTGGTTTTCTGACTCGACCGGCCACCTGGGAGGCAGGAACCTGCCATGAAACTCATCCCGTATTGGACCGACAACACCCCCCGTCCAGATGACCTGCCCACCCAGGGACATCCCACTGATGTGGATGTCGCTGTTGTCGGAAGTGGTTTCACCGGCCTGAATGCCGCCATTGAGATTGCCAAGGCAGGCAAGAGTGTTGCCGTGTTTGAGAAAGAGACAATCGGTTGGGGTGCCAGCAGCCGGAATGGCGGCCTGATCGTGCCAGGTCTCTTCTTCCCCGTTCCTGGTCTAGAGAAGCGGTACGGGAAGGAATCTGCCGAGTCCTTCAACCAGTGGTCGGCGGATTCGATCGATTTCGTGGAGGCATTGGTCACCAAGGAACAGATCGATTGTGATTTCGATCGGTCTGGGGAAGTCCATTTGGCGAGCAAAGCCTCCGACCTCCCAGCGTTGATTGATTACTACCAGTACCTTGCCAACGAATACGGCCAGGCCGACTTCGAGATCAGCCAACCGGAAGAACTGGTTGACGAAATCGGTAGCCCATTCTTTCACGGCGGCATCGTCACAACTCATGGCGGCGGAATCGACCCAGCCAAATATGTTTTCGGCTTGGCGCGTGCGGCAACGAAGTATGGCGCTTCTCTATACGAGCATGCGGAGGTGAAGCGGATCAAGAAGGAGAATGGCCGCTACCGCCTGGAGACTGGAAAAGGCACCATAAGGGCGGAACAGGTCTTGATCGCCACGAACGGCTACACGACCAGCATGCTCCCCCGAGTCCGGTTCGGCATCTTCTCTGGGGCGTGCTATTCCATCGTGACAGAGCCGCTCTCAGAAGAGCTTCAGCGTGAACTCAGCCCCAACGGCCGGGTCTTCCACGACACCAACAACTTGCTCAACTACTTCCGGGTGCTCGCTGATGGGCGTGTGTTGCTGGGAGGGCGAAAAACCTTGGTCAAGGGGCATGACCTGAATCGGGCCGCAAGCGAATTGCAGGCTCGATTGGTTGAGATCTTCCCCCAACTCGAGGGGATTGAGATTACCCACAGTTGGAGCGGGGATTTGGGTCTCACCTTCGACCGTATGCCGCACATCGGGCAAATGGGCGGTATCCATTACGCCCTGGGGTTCCTGGGGCATGGTGTGGCAATCGCAAGCCTGATGGGATGCGAAGCTGGGCAAATCATTGCTGGGAAGCGTGACACCAGCCTCTTCAAGGAGATCAAACACCCCCGCCATTTCTTCTCGATCTTCGACCGGATCTTCCTCCCCGTCGTCTGTGCCTGGTATCGGTTGATGGATAGGAGAAGGTGAACAGGTATCGAGATGCCCCTGCTGCGCGAGGACCCCTGACCTCCCCCGTGCGGGTGTGTACTCGAGCGTCGTCACCTCAGGGCCTGGTACGTCACCGGGTCGGATTCATCCACCGTCGCCTCTCCGACACCGGTGAGCCCCCGGATCGAGGAGGACTCACGGGCGGGAGGTCATCCAGGCGGCGCGCTGGGAGGATCGCGGCGCTGGAGCCTAGGGTTGACCGCAGAGCATATGAACGGGACGCCGGGGAGACGGCAGTGGCAA
>CBDUUY010000054.1:0-11457 GCA_965370535.1 uncultured bacterium | reverse complement strand
GACTGCATCGAGGAGGAAGGCGAAGCCGGGGGCGCCGAGGGCCGGAGAGACGCGGCGAGTATTCCTGCGACGCACCACTGGGCCCGGTCGGGATCAACCGCGACGATCGGCCACCAGTGACGCGATGCTGCCCCGGAACCTCGAGTCGCCGGCCCAGTCCTCCGAACCTGCGGGCATCGGGATGGTCCCCAGGACGTCGTCGGCCACCCCGCCGGTGACGGCATCGTCGACCATGGCATCCAGGGTGCGCAGGTAGCCGGCCAGGTACTCCGCATCCGCCCGCCCTCCGATGGCGCCGTGGCCGGGGACCAGCGACTTCGGGCCGAGTCCACCGATCTGATCCAGGACTCTCGCCCAGGCGGCAGGGTCACCGTCGTCGACCCTGGGATGGTGGCCGACCCACAGCAGATCGCCGGTCACCACCAGGTCTGCATCGGGGATGTGGGCGAAGAGGTCGCTCTCGGTGTGGCCGAGGCCGTAGGAGAGGATCTCGACCCGCCGATCCGATCCCTCGAAGGTCATGCCGTCGCCGTCGATGGGGGCGGGCACGGTGAACCGGTACCCGGGTGCCGCCTCCTTCAGGAGGTTCAACATGTTCAGACCGTTTTCGGCGCGGGCCCGATCCTCTTCGGTCACGGCGCCGTCCCGCATCTCCCTGTAATGCCCGAGTCCGTTGTCGATCTCGGCGCCATAGGCATCGAGATCTCCGGGGTCCTCCCCTGCGATCAACTCCACAGTGCGTTGGGTCGCCTTGATCGGGACATCGTCGAACACCTGGGCGCCGCCGGTGTGATCCGGGTGCCAATGGCTGATGACCACCAGCGCGGCGCTCCGCCCCGTCAGGGCCATCGACGCCTTGCGCAGGTCTTCGGCGGCCTGAACGGTCTGGAATGTGTCGAATATCAGGGTGCGGTCACCGAGGTCGATGATCCCGGCATTGCTGATGCAAGCACCTGTGTCGCCTGCCAGGACCGCATAGACACCGGGTCCCGCCTCGACGAGAGTGAAGTGGGGGTACTCAGGAATACTCATGATCTGAGGCTATCAGCCGTCATTGGGGGGTTGTTCAGGTTTGAAGAACTTCGCGGACTGTGCAACCCTTGTCCTGTGAGCGGTACCAGCCTGAATCAGGTCGCCGGAAGGCGGCCTGCCAAGACCTATGACGATGGACGGGTCTGCGCCCACCACGGGTGCAAGACCGTGCTGTCCCAATACAACAAGAACAAGCACTGCTGGCAGCACTACCAGCCGGTTCCACGGCCGGCCCGGATCCCCGGGCCCCCGCCGAAATCCTGACGCTGCCTTCGACCGTCCCTATGTGAGCCAGGTCGATGCCGCGCGTCCCGGATCCCTCTGTTCCCCTCCTTCCATGTGCGCTGCCGTGCGATGTGCCAAGATGTCGTCACTGGAGAAAGGAGGTGGTCCCAATCACTGGTAGTAGTTGTAGGACTCTGGAGGTGGTCGGGCGCTAGGCAGCCCACCGAATTCGGGGTGGCTGCTTCACCGGGGAGACCCCGGGGGTGGCGACTCCAACCCGGACCACCGGAGCTCGGAGACCCGCAGGCTGGTCCTCCTGCGGCGGCGACGCCGAAGTGTCTCCGGGCTCTCTCGCGTCCGCTACGGCCGTTGCCGGGGCACAGTCGATACTCGTCGTCTTCCAGATGTGGTGGATTCAGCGTGGTGTGCCGGTCCCTGCCGGGGAAGGGTCGATTGATTCCTCCGTCAATCGATACGAATCCAGCGGAACTCATAGGGACCCAGCCGCAGGTTGGGCACGCCCTCGAAGGACTCATCTGTCAAGAGGTCGGCTCGGGGTGAACCTCCCGGCCCTCTGCGGTCGAGGTCGAGGCGCTGATCCTCCCCGGTGAAGTTGGCCACCACCAGGGTCGAGGTGTTGCCGAGTGCTCGCACGAAGGCAAACACGGCGTCGTTGCCGTGCTCCAGCACGTCGAAGGTGCCCACCCCCATCTCAGGGTGGAGGCGCCGCACAGCCAGCAGGTCCCGGAGCCATCGCAGCAACGATCCAGCGTCATCCCGCTGACCATCCACATTGATGGCATCGGGGGAGTAGGCGGGGTCGCTCACCGTCGGCAGATAGAACTCGGCGGGTGTGACCGTCGAGAACCCTGCCCCCGGTCCCGCCTCCCACTGCATCGGGGTGCGAACCCCGTCCCGGTCTTGGAGCAGGTATTCGTCACCCATGCCGATCTCGTCTCCGTAGTACATGACCGGACTGCCCGGCAGCGATAGCAGTAGTCCGTGCAGGAGTTCGATACGGCGCCGGTCCCCGTCCACCAGGGGGGCCAGGCGGCGGCGGATACCCTCGTTCTTGCGCATCCGCGGGTCGGGGGCGTAGAAGTCCCACATGAAGTCGCGTTCCTCGTCGGTGACCATCTCCAGCGTCAACTCGTCGTGGTTGCGCAGGAAGATGCCCCACTGGCACCCCTCGGGGATGGCAGGAGTGTCGGCCATGATCTCCACCAGATCCCTGCAATGTCCCCGGGCCAGTCCCATGTAGAGGCGAGGCATGACGGGGAAATGGAAGTTCATGTGGCACTCGTCGCCCTCGCCGAAGTAAGCGGCGGCGTCCCGGGGCCACTGGTTGGCTTCGGCCAGCAGCACCTTGTCGCCGTATTCGGCGTCGATCACCGACCGAACGTGCTTGAGGAAGGCGTGTGTCTCGGGCAGGTTCTCGCAGTTGGTGCCATCCCGTTGATACAGGTAGGGGACCGCATCCAATCGGAAACCGTCGAGGCCCATGTCGAGCCAGAACCGGAGGACATCCAGCATTGCCTCCCGGACCTGCGGGTTGTCGTAGTTGAGGTCGGGTTGGTGGTTGTAGAAGCGGTGCCAGTAGAAGGCGCCTGCGGTCTCGTCCCACGTCCAGTTGGTGTCCTCGTAGTCGAGGAAGATCACCCTGGCATCGGAGAACCTGGTGGGGTCGTCACTCCACACATACCAGTCCCGCCGATCCGAACCGGGCAGGCGGGACTCCTGGAACCAGGGGTGCTGGTCGGAAGTGTGATTCATCACCACGTCGGAGATCACCCGCATCCCCCGCCGATGGGCGGCAGCGATCAGTTCGGCGAGATCGCCAACCGTTCCGACATCGGGGTGCACCGAGTAGTAATCGCTGGTGTCGTAGCCGCCGTCCAGGAGGGGAGAATCGAACACGGGTGGCAGCCACAGGCAATCCACCCCGAGCCACTCCAGATAATCGAGGCGATCGATGACCCCGCGCAGGTCGCCGAACCCATCGCCGTCTGAATCCTGGAACGAGCGAACCAGAACCTCGTAGAAGACGGCTGTCTGATACCAGGGAGCGGTCACGGTGTCATTTCGTGTCGGGTGTGCCGAGGCTACCCGAGTCGCGCGGCCGTTCAGCGGCGTCTATCCACCAAATGGGCGAGACCCATCAGCAAGCGGAAGGTCTGGTCCAGATGCTGCTCATCTGTGAGACGGAGGTTGTCGTCGAACTTGGTCGACCCGGCTTCGATCATCACCTGGGGGGAGAGGACCAGGTCCACCCGGTTGTGCAGCAGGGTCTCTCTCAGGTGTGACTGCGCCCTGACCGTTCCAAACCGTCCGGCGGAGCTCCCTCCGGCCCCGGCCTACCCGGCCGGGCCCATCTCCCTCGCCTCCGGCGGGAGAGACCAAGATGTGCCTCACCCCGCTCGGCGCAGCCGCCTTGGGTGGGGGGAGGGTCAGTCGCCGATCTCGGTGTACACCACGTAATGGGGACCGATCTCGGGCAACTCGAAAGGTTCACCGCGACGATGGAAGCCGTGGTGCACGAAGAACTCGAAGGCACCGATCCTGGCGTTGGCCCACACGACGCGTGCTCCGTTGGCGGCAGCATGCTCCAGGCAGCGATGCAGCAGCATCTGCCCGAGGCCGTAGCCGCGATGCCCGTGCTCGACTGCGATCCCCCGTACTCGCCAGGCCTCCGTCTCCAGAGAACCCGGCATCGCTTGGCGATGGATGGTGCCGATCCCGATGAGACGGTCCCGGCGGTAGCCGCCCACATGCAGCGTGTCGGGGTGCTCGTCGGCCGGCCAGGTCATCTCCTGGATCTGCTGGTGAGGGCGAAGCAGCGCCCGGCGTAGTTCGTAGGTGTCTCCGGATTCGAGTACCCGGATGTCGAACTCGCTCATCGCCACCTCCCCGCCCCGCAGGATATCTCAGCCCCCCGGTTCGATGCCGGGGGGCTGCGAGGTTCTCCCCCGGTTGGGCGGGGGAGAGGCGCCGAGAGGGTCAGAAACTGCTAAGAAATGACAATGTGCGTCTGGGGGGTCTTGCGAGTAAACTACATCGGTGTAATCGGGAGGAACGGTTTCGCATGGTGATGGCGGCGCCGGTAGCGACAGAGACACATCCGGTCACAATCGCGTCCGCATCGGCGTATCTGGGTATGGGTTGCACCGTCGTAGAAACCTCCCTGGCCGCCGCAGCAGGCATCGACGGTCTGCCGGGCCCGGCTCTCTTGGCTGCGGATCTAGGCATCGCCGAGTGCGTGCTCGACGACCACACCGATCCCATCCTGCTGGCCCCCGGGGTCGAAGCCCTCGCTGCCGCAGGCTGGGATGTGCGAGTTCTCGTGCCCGCCCGGCGCATGGGTGCCGCCCATTGGGGGCTGCGGGGCCGTCCCGGGTCTCTGCAGGCCTGGTGGCCTGGTCCCGAAGATTCCATCCAGTTCGGGGCGCCGCAAGTACCCTGAGCGGGTGCCACCCCCTCTCTACAGCCAGCCAACGATCGCATTCGTCTGGGATTTCGATCGCACGCTGATCCCCAGCAACCAGCAGGACCCCCTATTTGATGAGTACGGGGTGGATTCTGAGGAGTTCTGGCGAGAAGTGGGGGGTTTGGTCGAGTTCTACGAGGCGAGGGGTGTCAAGGTCGGTCGCGACGCCGCCTACCTGCTCCACATCCTCACCTATGTCGAGCAGGGCATCTTCGGCGGTCTCACCAACGCCAAGCTGCGGGAACTCGGCGCCAAGATCGAACCGGCCCCCGGTATCCCCGAGTTCTTCGAAGCGACCCGTCAGCGTATCGCCGACAACCCCGCCTTCTCATCGGCGGGCATAACGGTGGAGCACTACACGGTGTCCACCGGCATCGTCCCCATGATCGAAGGCTCCTGCATCGCTCCATATCTCGACGGCATATGGGCCAACACGTTTCTCGAGGAGCAAGCCCCGCCCGGCTACCTCAGCCATCTCGACATGCCTACCACGGAGAAACCGATCAGCCACATCGGCTACAGCATCGACAACACCACCAAGACCAGGGCCGTGTTCGAGATCAACAAGGGTGTCAACAAGAACCCCAGCATCGATGTGAACGCCCTGATGGGGCAGGACGAGCGACGGGTTCCGATCGCCCACATGATCTACATCGCCGATGGCCCCAGTGATGTGCCCTCGTTCTCTTTGCTCAACTCACTGGGAGGCAAGACCCTCGGTGTCTACACGACATCGCCGCGCAACAACTTCCATCTGGTGAAGCAGTTGCAGGACCAGGGCCGCATCCAGGGCATGGCCGAGGCCGACTATCGGGAAGGCAAGGCCGCCTACCTGTGGCTGATGGACAGCCTCGACCAGATCGCCGAGGAGATCATCGGTGCCAGGGCAAAGGCCGTCGCCGAGATCGCCAACCCACCGGGGCACGTCTGATCCCGTAGCCTGGGGTCAGTCCATTCACGAGGTGATCTGATGCAGATTCGCGGTGCCCGGGCACTCATCACCGGCGGAGGCTCCGGTCTCGGGGAGGGGACCGCCCGTCGGCTTGCCGCCGCCGGGGCCATGGTGGCTCTTCTCGACCTCCCCGAATCCAACGCGGGTGAGGTGGCTGCCGACCTGGGCGACGGCCACCTGTTCGTGGCCGCCGACGTCCGTGACACCGATCAGGTGGCAGAGGCCGTTGATGGGGTCGTCGCTGCCTTCGGGGGCCTCGATATCTGTGTGAACGCTGCGGGGGTCGCCAACGCCGCCAGGGTGGTCAACCGCGCAGGGGATCTGTTCCCCCTCGATACCTACCGATTTGTGCTCGACGTGAACCTGGTGGGCACCTTCGATGTCCTCCGGCGGGCGGCGAAGGCGATGGGGGCCAACGACCCGAATGAGGATGGAGAGAAGGGCGTCATCGTCAACGTGGCATCGATCGCCGCCTTCGAGGGGCAGATCGGCCAGGCCGCCTACTCGGCGTCGAAGGGCGGGGTGGCCGCCATGACACTTCCGCTCGCCAGAGACCTGGCAGCACTGGGTATCCGGGTCAATTGCATCGCCCCCGGGATCATGGACACTCCGATGATCGCCGGCATGAGCGACGAGGTGAGGGAGAGCCTGATCAAGGTGCACGTGTTCCCGAAGCGTCTGGGCCGCCCCGACGACTTCGCAGCACTGGTGCAGCACATGGTCGAGAACCCGATGCTCAACGGCGAGGTGGTGCGTCTCGACGCGGCATCCCGTATGGGTCCTCGCTGACCCTTCAGGCCATGACCCAGCGCGCCGATACCTCAGGGAAGACACCCTGGAGGAGGGCCCCACGCCCATGGTTCGCACACTCCGTGTGACGCGCGAGACGTTGATTCGTTTCGAGTCGGCGGTTGCGCTCGTACTGGCCGTTCACGCGGCCCTTCTCTGGTCGCGCGCCGATACCGGCCTGGGGGTGCTCTCCCTCTCAGGGGTTCTGGGCTTGCTCGGGGTACTGGGCATCATCGGTGTGGTGCGCCCTTCCTCGGATGCCGTGGCGGTGATGCGGGGCAGTCTGGCGATGGCCACCGCTGTCCAGGTCGGGGAGGCGACCGCGTCGCTTCCGGGGGTGTTCTGGGCCTGGTTCATAGTGCTGGCGTTGGTGTACCCGATCACGCTGTCCACCCGCGCCGCCACAGGTGCGGTGCCTCTGATCGCGGCCGCCTACGGGTTCACCGTGTACTGGGGTACCTCGGGTTTCGCTCTCGAGGACGCCTTGCTGCGCTCCGGAGTGCTGGGGGCGATCGGATTGGCCGGTCTCGGTATCGGCCTGATGCTGGCTCGTCTGCTTGGCGACCGTGAGCACACCGAGAGCCGCGTTCGCGAGGTGCAGGGGGTACTGGACTCCGCCTTCGACACAGCCTCGACCGGCATGGCGCTGCTGGGATTGGACGGCGAGATCGTCGAGGCCAATCAGGCGATGGCCGATTTCCTGGGCCGCAGCGTCGAATCGCTGATCGGGACCGGATGGGGTGCACTGATCCAACTTCAGGAGCGGCCGCGGTACACCGCTCAGGTGAACGAGTTGATAGAGGGAGAGGTCTGGTCGTTCCAGACCGAGTCCCGCTTCTTGCTGCGGGATCGCCGGGTCCGGTTCGGCATGGTCGGGATGTCGATGGTCTCGGATGCCGGCGGGCGGCCCCGGTTCGTGTTCACCCATGTGACGAACATCACCGACCGCGTTCGCAGTGAGGAAAGGGTCCGTCGCTCGGAGGCTCACTACCGGAACGTGTTCGAACTGGCGCCGGTTCCTCTCCTCCAGGTGGACCTGACTGCAGCCGCGACGATGCTGGATGTGTGGCGCGGCCAAGGTGTCAGCGATATCGACGCACATCTCGAGGACACCGCCGAATTCGCATCGTGTTCATCGTCTATCGACTACCTGGATCTGAACGAGTACGCCCGCAGGCTCTTCCGCACCGCTGATCACGCCGAGTTCAACGCCGCTACGGTCTCCGGCGGCCTCGGCACCGGCTACTGCGACCTCGTGCATCAGATTCTTCGGGCGCTGTGGCATCGGGAGTCCTCCGTGGAGGCCGGGGTGATACTGACGGATCTCTCCGGCGGGACCCACGAGGGTCTTGCCAGATTGGCGGTGCCCGAGGTGGACGGGCGCCCCGAGTACGGACGGGCGCTGCTGGCGTTCACCGACCTCACCGAGGCACTGCGCTCGCGGTCCGAGTTGGAACGGGTCGAGGGGCGGTTGCGGGCGGCCATGGGTGCGGCGCCGATAGTGCTGTTCGCCGTAGACCGGGACGGAGTGTTCACCGTATCGGAAGGCCAGGGTCTTGCGGCGTTCGGCCTCGTGCCGGGAGAGGCGGTGGGACGCTCGGCCTTCGAGATGTATCGCGACGTTCCGGTGATAGTTGATTCGATCCGCCGGGCGCTCGGCGGGGAATCATTGACCGCAGCGGTGGACATCGGAGACGTGGTCTTCGAGACCCGGTACTCGCCGATCTGGGACGGTGAACAGGTGGCAGGGGTCATCGGCGTGGCAGTGGACACCACCGAGCGAACCAGGGCCAATGCCCGGCTGGAGGAAATGGTCAAGACGAAGGATCAGTTCATGGCCACGGTCGGCCACGAACTGAGGACTCCGTTGACGGCGGTCGTCGGCTTCGCCCGCCAGTTGCGGGCCAAGTTCTCCGATCTCACCACCGAGGAGATCGCAACCTTCGTCGAGATGATCGACGACCAGGCTGCCGAAGTGGGAGACCTGATCGAGGACTTGCTGGTGCTCTCCCGGTCCGACCTGGACGCGGTGGCGGTGAATGCCGAGCCGATCGACCTGTGGCAGCAGATCGACGGCGTCCTGGCGTCCCGGAAGACCGATGCGGCCGTATCGGTGGAACGCGACGGGAGCGAGGCAAAGGTCATCGGCGATGCCATGCGGGTCCGCCAGATCGTCCGCAACCTGCTGACCAATGCCGAGCGCTACGGAGGCGAACATGTCACCGTGCGCGTCGTCAAAGGTGACGAGACCACATCGCTGTTCGTCATCGACGACGGCGAAGGTGTGCCGGAAGGGGAGCAAGCCAACATCTTCGAGCCATACCAGCAGGCGGGAATCTCGGGTGGCCCAACCGATTCGGTCGGCCTGGGCCTCACTGTGAGCCGCAATCTGGCCAGGTTGATGAACGGTGATCTGACCTACGTCTACTACCGGGATCACTCTTTCTTCGAGTTGCGACTCCCGACCGCATAGGTCGCGGCAACCCCACTCCGATCCGGCCACCCTTCCCGTGGACCGATACACTCAGTGAATGGCTCTGGAGATTGTCGCGCCGCTCACCGAGCCGTCCTGGCCCGATTCGGAGGGACGGCCTGTCACGTTCCTGGTGGACGCCTCCTCGTCCCTGGAACGACGTCTGATCCTGGACTGGATCTCCCGTGAAAGGCCGTCGGGTGATGGGTACCGCATCATCTCGCTCCCTCCTTCGCGGCGTCATAGGCTCCGGCGACGGGCGGTGCCGGCCGAGTTGCGGGCTGCGCTCGACGAGGACGCTGAGGCCCTCCTGGCGCCGTTGAGGGTGGCCTGGCTCGCCCCGGAGAAGGACGGCCGCCGCGCTGCGGGCCTGCTCGACCTGCTGTTGCACGGCGATCCCCGGGATCCGACCTGGCTGCGGCAGCAGTGGATCGTGCGACGCCACCCGGACCGGATCATGGTCATCGCCGGTGAGTCCGGCGCGGTTGTCGATCTGCGCAACCGATGGTTGCACGCCCGGGCCAAGAGCCCCGACGACCCGTCGGGGTTTGCCGACTTCGTGATCTTGCAGGCGTCGCTGGCCCTGGAGCGTTCAGAGCGGAGGCTTCGGGGCAACCGCTACAAGGTGCCCCGGTTCGTGGCCGAGGATCTGCTGTCCCGCACCTCGTTCCGGATGGGCCTGCTGCGACTCACCGAGAAGAACGGCCAGTCACCCGATGAGGCGGTCCGCCTCGCCGGTCGCTATCTCAAGGAGATCGCCGCCACTCACAGCACCTTCGTCATCGACCTGACCGCAGCGTTGATCCGGGTCCTCTACACGCAGGGCTACCAGCGACGCATCCACTACGACCGGGCCGAGTTGCGACGGCTGTACGAGTTGAGCCAGCAGCATCCGCTGGTTTTCCTGCCGGGACACAAGTCGAACCTGGACCACCTGGTCCTCATGTATGTGCTCTACGAGAACGGCCTTCCCCCCAATCACACTGCCGGTGGCGTCAACATGAACTTCCTGCCGGTGGGACCGCTGCTCCGGCGAGCCGGGGTCTTTTTCATCCGCCGGTCCTTCAAGGACAATGAGCCCTACAAGTTCGTGCTCAAGCAGTATCTGGATTACCTGCTGTCGAAGCGTTTTCCTCTGCAATGGTTCATAGAGGGCGGGAGGTCGCGGTCGGGAAAGATGCGGCCTCCCCGTTTTGGGATGCTGGCGTATGTGGCCGACTCCTACCGGCGCGGGTCGTGCGACGACGCTGTGTTGATCCCGGTGTCGATCGCCTATGACCAGATCCAGGACCTCGGGTCGTACACCGCTGAAGCCAGTGGTGGGGCCAAGGAGCGCGAATCGTTCTCGTGGATGGTCAAGGCGATTCGCACACTGCGTCGTCGTCACGGGCGCATATACCTGCGATTTGGTGAGCCGGTATCGCTGGCCGCCGAATTGCAGCCGTACGCCCCCGGGGTCGAGGGCAAGCCGGAGAAGGAAGGGTTGGAGATCCAGAAACTGGCTTTCGAGGTGGCGGTGCGGATCAATCGGGCGACCCCGGTGACGCCGATCTCGCTGGTGACACTGGCGTTGCTGGGGGCGAGGGACCGGGCGCTGACCGTGGCCGAGATCATGGAGGCGATGCAGCATTTCCTGGGACTCGTCGAACGCCGCGACCTGCCGGTCACCGAACCGTTGTCGCTGGACACCCCCGAGACGGTCGTGGCGTCACTCGAAGCCCTGCGGGATCACGGAGTCGTCTCGAAGTTCGCCGGCGGTCCCGAGATCGTGTACTCGATCGAACCGGAGCAGCGCCTGGCCGCTGCCTATTACCGCAACACGATCATCCACTTCTTCGTCAACGGGGCGATCGCCGAGTTGTCACTGATGGCCGCTGCCGAGGCCGAAGGGGATCGTGCCGAAGCGTTCTGGGACGAGGTCATGGCGTTGCGAGACCTGCTGAAGTTCGAGTTCTTCTTCTCGGACAAGGACGAGTACCGCGACGAGATTTGCGCCGAGATCGCCGACCACCGGCCCGATTGGGAACAGGCTCTGGCGGGGGGGCGTGATGACGTGTTGGAACTGGTGCGGGCGTTCGACCCCTTCAGCGCCCACTGGGTGTTGAGGCCGTTCCTGGAGGGGTATCAGGTCATCGCCGATGCTCTGGCCGCTCACGACTACCGCGAAGACGTCGACGAGAAGCCTTTCCTCAACGAGTGCATGGCACTCGGCAAGCAATACCGCCTCCAGTACCGCATCAGGAGCGCCGAGTCGGTGTCCACCGTGCTGTTCGGCACGGCCATGCGTCTCGCCCGCCACCGGGGTCTGCTGGATGGCGGCGGCCCGGAGCGCCTCGAGCAGCGCAACGCGTCCTCGGCAGAGATCAGCAGAGTGATCCGCCACATCGAGGCCATCGAGGCACTGGCAGCCGCCAAACGTGCCGGTATAGAGAACTGACCACAGGGCCAGGGTCCCGGGCGCTGATCGTGGGGGGCAAGTCAGGTAGCGGCAGCCCACCCTGC